>JAFLUN010000014.1:0-27558 GCA_022508785.1 Oscillospiraceae bacterium | reverse complement strand
ACAACACCGCAAATACTCCCGAAACGGTTCAAACTGAAACGGTTCAAACTGAAACAGTGCAACCTGCAACGGTTCCGCCTGTTCTGAAAACGCCGCCAATGCCACCGATTTACACGCAGTTTAATCCCAAAAAGCCTAAAACCGAAATTACTTTTCAAAAGAAGGATAAGGTCTTTATGGGGCTATTTATCCTTGCGGCGGGGCTGTTAGTCTTTTTCGGTCTTTTCGGCGGATTAGCATTGGGGCTTACGCTTTCGGTTTGGGTACTCAGTCTTGTAACGGCAATGTACCTTAAAGATAACGGCGATTTTTCTATTCTTTCGGTGTCGGCACTGGCAGGCACGCTCATTTCATCGCTTTCGTTCACGTTTTACGGCTGTAACGGCTTTAACGCCTTTCTTGCATCAGTTTTAACAATGATTTGCTATACCGTTTTTGCCGTATCAATGTGTGACGGTGAAATCTTTGACAGCTTTCGAGGCTTGCTGAAATATACTTTTGTTTCAGCAATATCACCGTATCTCAACGTTGCAGTGCCGATTAAGAGCAGTGTGGGTAAAGATAAGGAAAAGCGTAAATCCGTAATTCAGGTCTTTGCCGCAATTCTTGTTTCGGTACCTGTTCTTTCTGTGGTTATTGCGCTTTTAGTAAGCTCTGACGCAGCATTTGAAGGGCTTGTAGTCTACGCGGCGGGGAAAATCGGTATGACAGTTTTAAAGCTTTGCATAACTCTTTTGATTGCTGCCTTGCTGACTGCATTTGTTGTTACAAACAGATTTGATATGTTTGACCGGAACTCAATTTCATTGAGCGACCCCAAAAGACCCCTTAAGACATTGTTCACGGTAACGCTTTTAAGTCTGTTTTCAGCAGTTTATTTAGCATTCCTGTTTTCACAGCTTGCATATTTTGTAAATTCATTCAAAGGGCTTCTGCCTGAAGGCTACACGTTTGCCGATTATGCACGCCGCGGCTTCTTTGAAACCGAAACGGTTGCATTCATCAATCTTGTAATAATCGTTTTGCTGATGTGGCTTACAAAAAGGAATGAAAAAGACGAGCTGCCTGCAATCGTTAAAGCTTTAATGACGTTTATTTCTGCCTTTTCGGTTTTCTTTATTGCAACCGCCATTGCAAAAATGGCAATGTATATCAATAAGTACGGACTTACTTCCTTGCGAATTTTCACATCCGTGTTTATGGTTGCAACCTGTGCTTTTATTATTGCCTACGTTGTCCGTGTTTTCAATATAAATGCCAACACGGTTAAATATGCAATTTCGTTTTCGCTTGTGATTTTCTCACTTTTGACAGCCGTGGGGCTTGAAAGAACGGTTGCAAGCTATAATGTAAACGCATATCTTTCGGGAAAACACGAAAGCATTGACCTTGAATATCTTTATGACCTTGGGGACACGGCAATGCCGTATATTGCAAAGCTTAAAGACTGCCCGAACGAGGAAATTTCAAATCAGGCGGATGCTTGTATTCGGCATTTTTTCTATACAAGGCTTGATACATCGGAAGTCGGCGGTGAAAATAAGGTCGAAAACGGCTTGATGACAAGAACGTATCATAAAGACTATCGCTTTTCGGTGAATGCTTATTTAATATCGAAAATATACGAAAATGAAAAAATCGAATATAATACGGACGACTATTATCTTTATCCGTTTGCGTATGCAAGTGACTATTATACATCTTCGGAGTATTATGACAGTGAAAAAGATATTGATGAGTGGTACGGATAATACACAAGTCTTATTCAGCGGATTTATAATGTTAAGGTCCGGCGGTTTATTGGAACCGTCGGATTTTTCTTTTGCTCTTATTGACTTTAGAACAGCATTATAATATAATTGATTAAAAGGTTTAATTAAATGGGTGGTAAAATGTTGGATTTTATTTCTGTTGAAAACGGCGTTGATATTTTAAGGCACGGCGAACGGATTTTTACTCTGCGTGCAGGGGATAAGCCTGTTTGTGTCGGTGTTGGTAAAAATGAATACAAAATGAAGCACGGCAGCTTTAAAATTAAAGAAACTGCCGTGTCTCCAGTTCCCGTGGTACTTAATTCCGTTGAGCTTCAAAATAACGTTATTGTCGCAAAGGCAGACGGGGGAGAGTTTACGCTGACTTTAACCCGTGACAATCATATTGACATTCACATTGACGGCTTTGAGAGTTATAACAGACTTTATATAAAGCTCCCTGCAGAAAGTGACGAGCATATTTACGGCACGGGCGAAATATTTACTGAATTTGATTTAAAAGGGAAAAAGATAAACTGCTGGGTTGCAGAGCATATTAACGCCTTGCAGGTAGGCAAAAAGCTTGTAAAACAAGTGTTCGGGTTTAAAAATTCCACCCGTAAACAGAAAATATCAAATTATGAAACTTATTATGCTCAGCCTACCTTTTTAAGCTCGAAAAAATACTATTTCCATTCATTCGCAACTGCTCGCTCAGAGTTCGACTTTGAAAACCCCGATAAGCATATAATAAAAACAGACGAAATTGCCGATTTTTGCTTAGGCTTCGGCGACACCTTTGAAGAAACTGTTTCAGATTTATCAGAGACCTTAGGCAGACAGCCCGAGCTTCCCGATTGGGTGTATGACGGTGAGATTTTAGGCATACAGGGCGGAACCGACGTGATGATGCAAAAGGTTGAAACGGCTTTAAATCACGGTATGGCAGTAAACGGCGTTTGGATTCAGGACTGGGAGGGAAGGCGTGTAACTGCCGTCGGCAAACAGCTTTTCTGGAATTGGGAGGTTGATTCGGAGCTTTATCCAAACCTTTCGCAAGAAATAAAAGAGTTAAATGAGCAGGGCATAAAGGTTCTCGGCTATTGCAATACCTTTTTGGCGGTTGAAAAGCCTCTTTACAAAGAGGCGAGCGAAAAAGGCTATTGCGTAAAGAACAAAGATGGAAAGGATTATTACGTTACGATTACTACCTTTCCTGCCGCAATAGTTGACCTTACAAATCCTGACGCTTGCCGGTGGCTTAAAAATATTATCAAAAAGAATATGATTGATTTAGGGCTTTCCGGCTGGATGGCAGATTTCGGCGAATATCTGCCTACAGATGCCGTTCTTTTCAGCGGTGAAGATGCAGAGCTTGTTCACAACACTTGGCCTGCACGCTGGGCAAAGCTTAACCGTGAAGCCGTTGAGGAGGCAGGAAAATTGGGCGAAATAATGTTCTTTACAAGGGCAGGGTACAGTGAAACGCCCAAATATTCAACAATGATGTGGAACGGCGACAATCACGTTGATTTTTCAATAGATTACGGTCTTCCGTCTGTTATTCCTGCAATGCTGTCCCTTACTTGCGTAGGCTTCGGGCTTTCTCATTCGGATATAGGCGGTTACACAACATTTTTCAATTTAAAACGCAACGAAGAGCTGTTTATGCGCTGGTGTGAAATGAATGCATTTTCTCCGCTTCTTCGCGGCCATGAGGGCTTGAATCCCGATTTGAACGTGCAGTTTGACGGCAGTGAGCAGGTTTTAACTCACGGTGCAAAATTCAGTAAAATCCATAAAGCGTTAAAGCCGTACCTTAAAGATGCAGTAAAATACAACGCAGAAAAGGGAGTAGGCACAGTCAGACCGTTGTTCTTTTATTATGATGAAGAAAAAGCATATAATGAATGCTACGAGTATTTACTCGGCCGAGACATTCTCGTAGCTCCCGTAATAAGACCGAATGCTGCTAAGAGAAAAGTTTACCTGCCAAATGATATTTGGATTCATTTGTGGTCAGGCAAAGAGTACACGGGCGGCGAATATGAAATCCCTGCACCCATAGGCGAAATACCCGTGTTTATCAGAAAAGACAGTGAATTTAAAGATGAATTTTTAAATCTTTCAAATGAGTAATCTAAAAAAAGGAGTAAAAATAAATGAAGTATTTTTTAGACAGCGCTAAAATCCAAGAAATTCGCGAAGCGTACGACACCTTCGGAATAGACGGCGTTACAACGAATCCCAATCACATTATGAATTCGGGCAAGCCCTTTTACACGGTAATCGGCGAACTTGCAGATTTCGTAAAGGAAAAGAATATTGAGGGGTGGGAGAAATTCCCCATTTCCGTTGAGATTAACCCCCACCTTGACAATGCCGACGAAATGGTTGAAATGGGCACGAAAATTGCGTCTATGTGCAAAAACTTTGTAATAAAAATTCCCTGCACGGAAGCAGGAATTACTGCCGCAAAGCGCCTTGAAGAAAATGGCGTGAGAACAAATCTTACTCTCGTTTTCTCACCCACGCAGGCTCTTATTGCCGCAAAGAACAATTCTCTTTTCGTATCTCCCTTTATCGGCTGGAAAGAGAACAGCGGCGAGGACTGCACCCAGTACATTCAGGATATTGTTGATATTTATTCAAATTACGGCTTTTACGGTAAGACGGAAATTATTTGCGCAGCAGTTCGCAACGGTAAACAGATAACCGATTGCGCCGTAGCAGGGGCGGATATTGTAACAGCCGCTTTGCAGGTGTTTAAGGACAGCTTTTATCATCCGTTTACGGACTTTGGACTTAAAAAATTCCAGGACGCTTGGGATAATACTGTAACAGAAAGGTAAAAGGAGAAAATTATGAAAATCGGTTTTATAGGACTTGGCATTATGGGCGAGTCAATGTGTGAAAATATTGTAAAAAAGCATAACGACAAAGTTTTTGTTTCGGATAAGGTAAGAGCGCAGGTTGAAAAGCTTGCATCTTTCGGCGCAATACCTTGCGATAATAATACTGAGGTTGCAAAGAACGCAGACGTTATTATTACAATGGTGCCGAAATCCGAGCATGTTAAAGAGGTTTACACGGAAATTTTGCCCGTAATTGACAGCACGAAAATTTGCATTGATATGAGCACCATTGACCCTGCGGTTTCAGTTGAATGCGCCAATATGATAAAGGCAAAGGGCGCGCAGTTTGCGGACTGCCCCGTTGTAAAAAGCAAGCCTGCCGCCATTGACGGCACATTGGGCATACTTATCGGCGCAGACGAAGAGCTTGTCCCCGTGATTAAACCAATCCTTGCGTATATGGGCAGTAACATTAAGTATATGGGCGGCAACGGCAGAGGTCTTGTTATGAAAATCTGCTCAAACGCAATGGTTGCGGCAGTTCAAAACGGAGTAAACGAAACAATGGCGCTTGCTCAAAAATGGGGCGTTTCCGTTGACGATTATGCAGAAGCAATTTCCTACGGCGGCGGCAAGAATTTTTATCTTGAGCTTCAAAAGGATAACATCAAAAACGAAAATTGGACTACCGCTTTTTCCCTTGAAAACGAGCATAAGGATTTGGGTATTTGTTGCAGAATGGCAGAGGAAGTCGGTTTTGAAATGCCCGGACTAAAGGCTTGCAAAAACGTTTACGATAAGGGAATGGAAATGGGAATGGGTAAGCTGGATTTCCGTTCAACTTATAAAATTGTAAAGGGTGAGTAATTTGCTCGAAAGATTAAATCAAGTAAACGATATTGAAATTCATTCAGTGTTTGACCGTGAATTTTCATCATACGGCAGAGTGCTTTCAGAGTATGATTTCAGCGATTTGATAAAGTATTTGGAAAACCATACCGAAATCCCCGAAAACGGAAACGTTTATGTTCCGTCGGTTCCCGAAATGGAAAAATACCCTATTTACAGTATTGTAAAAAATACGCTTTTCGGCGAAAGTGAAATTCAAATCGGTTTTTGCAACGGCAGAAATACAACTTATAACGGATTTGAATACCATAAATCACCCGAAATAAATGTTGCCGTAACTGATTTTATGCTGGTTCTCGGTCACAGCTACGAAATAGAGAATAATACCTACAAAATCGAGCAGGCAAAGGTTTTCTTTGTGCCGAAGGGTACGGCAATAGAAATGTTCGGAACAACCTTGCACTTATCCCCGTGCAGAACCTGTGACGAAGGCTTTAAGGACGTCGTAATTTTACCGAAAGGCACAAATACGCCCCTTGAGAGCAAAACAATTACCGATAACGAATCAAAACTGCTGTTGCAGAAAAACAAATGGGTAATAGCTCACCCTGAGCGCGAACCGCTCATACGGCAGGGAGCAGTAGCAGGCGTTATAGGTGAAAATAAAGAACTAAAATACTAACATACTAACGGTGATGCAAATGCAGAAATTTAATATAGCTTATGTGCCCATAGGTGTACCTACCTTTCATCTTGAATCGGCACAAAAGGAATTTGACAAATCAGTTAAACTATTAACCTCGCTTACGGAGTGTGTAGGCGTGCCTGATGAAATGCTTTTGTCTATTGACAAGTTAAATGCGTTTTTAGACGGTATAAATCCTGATTTAATAGTGTTGCAAAACGTCACTTTTGCAAATTCGGCATATACCGCCGAGGTACTTCGAAGATTTGACTGTCCCATTCTTTTGTGGACGTTGCGTGAGCCTGTAATTGACGGCGGCAGACTTAGGCTTAATTCGCTTACGGGCGCATATTCAGCGGCAAATACCATAAAGCAGTTAAGAGACGAACCTCTTCAGTATGTTTACGGCTCTCCCGAAGAAGAAAGCGTAAAGGCACAAATAAATGCCGTAATCAAAGCCGCCAAAGTGAAAAAAGAGCTTAGAAATCTTAATATTGTGTCAGTCGGTCACACTCCAGAGGGCTTCGGATTCGGCAGAGCCCTTGATAATGAAATGCTAAAAGCATTCGGCGCAAAGCTCATTTCCATTGAGGCAAGAGAGCTTATTGACACGGCAAAAGCATATTCAGACGAAGAAGTCGAAAATTATCTTGCAGATGCCCAAAACCGTACAGTCGGTCTTGAATGTACTCCCGAGAAAAACAGAAAGGATTTTGCGCGGATTTACAAAGCGTATGCGGAATTTGTACGCAATAATAATATCGGCGCGCTTTCGTCTCGCTGCTGGCCCGATTTCTTCACGTCTTTCGGCACACCAGTCTGTGCAGTTCTTGCAATGCTCAACGATTTGGGCGTTGCCGCCGCCTGCGAAGCAGACACATACGGCGCAATGTCTATGTATATCGGTATGCGCCTGACGGGACAGCCTGCCTTTTTCGGCGACCCCGTGTCCTTAGACGAAAAAGAAAATACAATTACCTTTTGGCATTGCGGCACTGCCGCCTGTTCTTTGGCAAGAGAACCTGAGGGCGCTCAGATAGGCGTTCATTGTAACAGAAAAATAGGGCCGACCCTTGAATTTGGCTGTAAACCCTGCGAGCGCGTTACCGTGTTCAGAATCGGCAAAAATGAAAAGGGCAATTTCCGTGCGTTTATTTGCAGCGGCGAGGCGCTCCCAAAACCGAAACAGTTTAACGGAACGTCAGTCGTTGTTAAAACCGATTCCTGTGCGGAAAATATAGTTAAATCAAGCGTTAAAGCAGGCTTTGAACCCCATTTTGCCGTTGTTTACGGCGACGTTAAGGCGGAAATCTCAGCCCTTTGCGAAATGCTCGGAATTGAAATTTGCGAATACTGATAAATTATGCTTAATAAAATTTTATTTTTAATCGTAGTTTTTCTGTCAAATGTAATTCAGTGCATTACGGGCTTTGCAGGGACAGTGCTTGCAATGCCATTCTCCGTAATGCTTGTGGGCTTTGACACGGCACGACCCGTTTTAAACGTTCTCGGTTTATTGGCATCTGTTTTTATTTTGATAGTCGGTTTTCGGCATATAGATAAAAAAGAATTTATTAAAATAAGCTGTGTAATGGCGGTGGGGATTGCCGTGGGAGTATTTCTGAAAGATTTGCTCTCAGGATATGACAAAGCGCTTTACATAACGCTGGGTATACTCGTAATCGCTTTTGCTATTATGAATGCGGTTTCCTTTTATTCAAAAAAAGAGCACCGTCAAATGCCCGCAATACTTGAAATTGTTTTACTCCTTGCGGCAGGAACCGTTCACGGAATTTTCGTTTGCGGCGGTCCGCTTCTTGTAACGTACGCTTCCGCAAAGCTTCCCGAAAAGGAAAAATTCCGTTCAACACTTTCTGCTGTGTGGATAATACTCAACGGCATAATTTTTGCAAGCGATTTAAAAAGCGGCGCATTTACGGGCGAAACTTTGGAAGTTTTGGCGTGGAGTATTGCCGTGCTTTTAGCGGCGCTGATACTCGGCAATTTAATTTACAAAAAAATGAGCAGGAAAGCTTTTTTGAATTTAACGTATGTTTTAATGATAATCAGCGGAATTTCTCTTTTAATAAAGTAGGTGAACGATGAAAACAGGACTTAATATGCGCTCTGTCAAAGCCGAAAACAGAAGACTTATTTTGCACCTTTTGCAGCGCTACGGCGCTTTAAGCCGAAAGGAGCTTTCCGAAAAATCATCGCTTACAAGCGCCGCTGTAACCATAATTTGCAACGAGCTGATAAGCGAGGGCAAGCTGTGTGAAACAGGGGAGCTTGAAAAGAACGGAAAGGGCAGAAAAGAAATACTGTTATCCGTCTCTTTCGGTGACAAATACGTGCTTTGCGTAAATGCCGAAACCACCCATATTACGTATTCAATATGCTCTTTTTCAGGCGAACTGAAAGCCGCTGTAACCGAAGGCTTTACAAATAATGCCGATGAAATACTTGAGAAAACCGAAAAATTATTATATGATAATAATATAAAAGCGGAAGAGCTTGCTGCGGCAGGTGTCTGCGTAGTCGGCTCTGTTTCGGGAAAGGGCTACGGGCTTTGGAATTGCAGTGAAATTTGCAAAAAAATAGAAGAAAAATATTCTGTTCCCGTGACTGCTGAAAATAATATAAGAGCCTTTGCGCAGAGCGAAATGATTTACTCCGACGGGTACGGTTCTGGTCCCGTTCTGTTCTTCAAATGGGGGCCCGGAATCGGCTCTGCCGTTGCCGCAGGGGGCGAGCTTTTCTCGCGTAACGATGAAGGCGTGGCGGAGATAGGGCATTATATTGTAAACCCTGCAGGGAAAGCTTGCCGTTGCGGCCGCTGGGGTTGCCTTGAAACCGAGGCAGGGGAGGAAGCGCTCGTTTCTCTTACGAATCTGACCCTTCCCGAAATAGTAAAAAGCACGGATGAGAATGTTATTCATATTCTTGACGAAAAGATTGATATTGTCGCCTTAGCGCTTACAAATACGGCAACAATTCTCAATGCTGAAAAGATAGTTTTATTCGGTTCTCTGTTTTCCAATGAAACGGTAGTTGAAAAATTAAGGCGTCAATGTATAAGATATAACGGCAATTTATCTGCCGATATGATAATCAAATCAAAGCTTAATGAAAAAATAGGTTATGCAGGACCTGCCGCAATTTGCGCAAAGAAATTCTTCTTTGACTTGCAGGACGCATAACTTAATGAAAAGGGGATTAAAATGGAAGAAAAATCACTTACTCACGGCATTAAATTAAAAGACCGTATCGGCTACGCCCTCGGCGACACGGCGGGTCTTTTAACCTTCGGTCTTATCTCGTCTTTCCTGCAAATGTTCTATACGGACACGCTGAGAATTGACCCCGGCAAAATTGCGGTTCTTTTCTTGGTAGCAAGAATTTGGGACGCTGTAAATGACCCAATGTGGGGCGCCTTTATTGATTCGCGCAAGCCTACAAAGAACGGAAGATTCCGTCCTTATATTTTAGGTGCATCAATTCCGCTGGCAATTGCGGCGCTCTTTATGTTTACTGATTTACCTCTCGTAATAAATAAATTCTTCGGCACACACATTGAGTGGAGCCAGGGTCAGTACCTTGTTTACGCTTATATAACGTACATTTTCTACGGTATGATGTACACGGGCACTAACATTCCCTACGGCTCGCTGGCTTCCGTTATTACCGATGATGAAATTGAGCGTTCTTCACTTTCAATGTGGCGTTCGATAGGCGCAGGCCTCGGCGGACTGCCCGCACAGATGCTTTTGCCCATATTTGTTTATACAACCTTAACGGTTGGCGGCGCTGAAATAAAACAGCTCGATGCCATGAAAATGTTCTATGCCGTTGCCGTTTTAGCCATTCTCACCATTGTTGTTTATTTCATTCATTATAAAACAACAAAAGAGAGAATTGCTCCGCCCAAAAAGCAAAAGCAGGACGGGTACAATGTACTTACAACCGTAAAATTCCTTCTTAAAAACAAACCCTTTATTGCCCTTTGTGTTGTTTCAATGCTTCTTATCGCATTCCAAATGTACACACAGACAAACTACAACTATCTTCTTAAAAACTATTACGGCAAACCCGGTCTCTACATATTCGTAACCGTATTCACTTATCTTCCCATGGCTCTTTTCCTGCCGTTTATGGGCAAGCTTATCCGCAAATTCGGTAAAAAAGAGATTTGCGCCGTAGGCTTAGGCTTTGCCGCGGTAGTTAACATTCTTATGTTCCTTCTTAAATTTACTCCCTTTGCAACCAATCCTTACGCATTCCTTGCGCTCACGTTCTTCTCAGGCGCAGGTCAAACCTTCTTAGTGCTTGAGGTTTGGGCGCTCGTTATGGATGTTATCGACTATCAGGAGCTTCTTTCAGGAAGAAGAGAAGAGGGCACAAGCTACGCTTTCTTCTCATTCACAAGAAAGCTCGGTCAAACTCTTGCAGGCGCAGGCTCTTCTGCGTTGTTAGCATTCATCGGATATAATACAGAGAATGTTGATGCAGGTCAAAGCCCCGAGGTTCTTTCACGCCTTTATGACATAACAACCGTTATTCCTGCAGTCGTTCTTACAATTATGTTTGTTGTAATGGCGTTCTGCTATAAGCTTTCAAAGAATAAGCTTATAGAAATGTATGCACAGCTTGATTTGAAGCGTTCGGAGGATTAAAAATGAATAAGGTTCACGTAGCTTTCGGTTTTCACGTTAACTGCTATCACTCTTACAGAGGAGACAGTGCAGACAATTTAGGTTTTGGCTCGGATATCCGCATTATACGCAAAATTATAAGCACTCTTGACGGTTTGAATAAAGACGGAATCCCCGTTAAAGGCACTTGGGACTGTGAAAATTTCTTTTCTCTTGAAAAGATTTTGCCCGAATTTGCTCCCGATATTATTGACGGAATGAAAAGGCGCACCGCACAGAACGGTGACGAGCAGATTATTATGGGCTATTCCAACGGCGCTCTTTCACCTATGACCGAGGAGGAACTGGAAGCCTCAATTAACCTTGCAGTTACAAACCCCGAAGGTTCTGGACTTCGTGACATTTTCGGCAAATGCGAAATGCTCGTCCGCCCGCAGGAAGTAATGTTTACTCCGTCACAGGTTCCCGTTTATAATAAACTTGGCGTAAAAGCACTTTGCCTTTATTATTCCTGCGTACCCTTTGACGCTTTCCGCACCATAGTGCCCGTTTTGCCCGACGAGCTGGCATTCAATCCATTAACCTATACATACAAAGGGGAGAGTATGACAATTCTTCCCACATATAACAATTCGGATATTTGCGATGCAGGCTGTCTTCGCGCTTGGGTCAAAGACCTTCATAAAAAGCAGGAGGCTGGCGAAATTAAGCGTGACGTTCTGATTTTCGTCAATATGGATGCCGATGCAATTTTCTGGGAGAGTATGAATTTGCCGATTGTGGGCAATAAAATAGCCAATACAGACGGTATTCACGGTCTTGTTAAGGAAATTGCAGATTTGCCGTACGTTGAGTTTGACACCCCGGGCAATTACCTTAAAACACACGAGCCGATCGGAAGTATAGATTTTACTCAGGACACCGCAGACGGCAATTTCACGGGCTACGCTTCATGGTCCGAAAAGCCCTATAACCGCAAAATCTGGACTGCCGTTGACCGCTCCCGTGCTATGAGTAAAGTGAACGGTAAAGATGACAGAAAATCTGCCTCATTCCGTGACAGAGTTCTTTTGCTTTCAACCACTCATTTCGGTCTTGCCACTCCCGTGCTCAATATCAAGCGTGAGGAAAAGGCAGACGAGCTTGCACTCGCAATCGTAAACGCTGAAAAGCAAAAGCTGAAAAAATATAAGAAAATTGCTGTTTACAATATCACAAACAGCCACCTTCAATGTGTGCAGATGTCAGTCAATGAAAAAATCAATTCTGCATCTCAAATTGAAATTCACGGCGCAGGCTTAAAGAATTATACCGTTATCCCAACGTCAGACGATTTGTCATCAGTATTCGTGATGATGAACTTTGATGAGATTAAAGAAAAATATTTTGTTGAGGCAGAAATCACCGAACCGAAATCCGCCCAAAATGCAGGCGAGCTGGAGCTTCACGGCAAAAATATTACTTTTAAATTCTCCAAATACGGTAAGCTTTATAAAGTCCTTTATAATAAACAGAAAATCGGCGGTACTGATTTCTTAAAAAGCTTTATTACCTTTGACGGCAAGGAATATGAGTTTGAAAATATATCCTGCGAACCTCTCTCATTGGGCGGAAACGGCAAGGGAATCCGTTCAAAGGGTGAAATTCATTTGCCCGGCGAAAAGGAAAAAGGCGAATTTACCTTTGACTTTATTTCCACCGATTATTCAAAAGGAATTTTTGTGCGCACAGACGTAAAATATCCGTATACCCCTGAGTTCGATTCAATCTCAACGGAAAACTCCTCTTTGGGCAGATTTTCGGATATGAAATGGGAAGAGGCAGTTCCGTTCCAGCTTACTCCTGATTTTTCGGGAGATGTTTCGGTAGTTAAGCGCAACTTTATGGGGGATATTTCCTCTTACAGAACAAAAAGCTTTGCCGAATGCGATCCGCAAAACAAAAAGCTGGATTCCTTTAACAACCATTTGTCGGCAGGTCTTATTGCCTTAACAGACGGTGAAAAGGGTATTGCCGTTGCAAATGCAAGAACGGTGCTGGGCTCAATGGCGCACTGCCCAATGCGTTTGCTTTCAAACGGCAAGGTGCAAATGAACCCCTTCGGCACTTATTACGGCAAACAGCGCCACCATTGGAGCAGAGCTAACGGAGAAATACTTGAAACTTATATTTACGTTACGCCGCAGGGCAAATCAATAGCTCCTGCTTACAACGGCGCTCACGAGTGCGCAATGCTCGCTCTCTTCGGCTTTGAGGGCAGCGAGCCTTCGGGAAAAACGCTTAAAGATATAGTTGCATTTTCCGACGGCGCAGTTGTTTCCTGCCCCGAAAATTCGGTTTTAGGTGAGTATTATCTTGACAACGCAGTACCGCACAAGGCAGAAGCCGAAAATGTTGATGAGAAAAAGCTTAAAAACCCCATAGCATCAGGTCTTTCAGGAAATTTAGGCAAATATATTACTCTCGGCTCACGGGCAGTTTTCCATATTGTCAAGGAGCAAATCAAGGCAAAGAAATAATTGCTGTCATAAATTTTGTAGGGGAGGGCTTCCACGCCCTCCCGTTTTTTATAGTTCCTATGCAATTAAATCAGTTCAGTTCACGAATATACACAAATAAATGAATAAATCCTGCATAATATTCATAAATATGCAAGAAAATAGCAAAAATTACGAATAAAATATAATTTTCTATTGACTTTTTATGCGTGTTTGGTTATACTTTTACCTGTTATTTGTTTGGAGGTATCAATATGAATAAAGAAAATGTTAAAAAAGTGGTTTTAGCCTATTCGGGCGGTCTTGATACATCTATCATTATCCCGTGGCTTAAAGAAAATTATAACAATTGTGAAGTAATTGCCGTTTCTGGAGACGTAGGTCAGGGCACAGAGCTTGACGGACTTGAGGAAAAAGCTATAAAAACAGGCGCTTCAAAGCTTTACGTTCTTGATTTAAAGCAGGAATACGTTGAAGAATACATTTGGCCGTGCCTGAAAGCAGGCGCTGATTATGAAACTTATTTGCTTGGCACATCTCACGCACGCCCCTGTATTGCAAAGGGCCTTGCAGAGATTGCCAAAAAAGAGGGCGCAGACGCTATTTGCCATGGCTGTACGGGTAAGGGGAACGACCAGGTTCGTTTTGAGCTGACCCTTAAAGCCTTCGCTCCCGAAATGGAAATAATCGCTCCCTGGCGTGAATGGGATATTAAATCCCGTGAAGAGGAAATCGAGTATGCTGAGGCGCATAACATTCCTCTTAAAATCAACCGTGAAACAAACTATTCTAAGGATAAAAACGTATGGCATTTGTCCCATGAAGGTCTTGACCTTGAAGACCCTGCAAATGAGCCGTTGTATTCAAAAGAGGGCTTCCTTGAAATGAGCGTTGCTCCGGAAGCTGCGCCCGACGAGCCGACTTACGTTAACATTCACTTTGAAAAGGGCGTTCCCACAGCCATTGACGGCGTTAATATGAACGGTCTTCAAATTGTTGAAACCTTAAACGAGCTTGGCGGCAAAAACGGCATAGGCTTGCTTGATATTGTTGAAAACCGCCTTGTAGGTATGAAATCCCGCGGCGTTTATGAAACTCCCGGCGGAACAATTCTTTACAAGGCTCACGAAATGCTTGAAACAATTACTCTTGACCGTGAAACTCAGCATTACAAAAAGCTTGTTTCTCAGAAATTCGGCGAGCTTGTTTATTTCGGTCAGTGGTTCACACCTCTTCGTGAGGCTCTTTCGGCATTTGTTGACAAAACCCAGGAAACAGTTACGGGCGACGTAAAGGTTAAGCTCTACAAAGGCAACGTTATCAATGCAGGCATTACGTCTCCTTACACTCTTTACGATGAAAACGTTGCTTCCTTCGGCGAGGACGGCGGCGCATATAACCAAGCCGATTCAGCAGGCTTTATCAACCTTTTCGGTCTTCCGATTAAGGTTAAAGCTCTGCTTGACGCACAGAGGGATAATAAATAATAATTTTCGTAGGGTACGATGCCCTTTTAGATGTTAGATATTCCGCTCCCTCTTAGAGGGAGCTGTCAGCGAAGCTGACTGAGGGAGTAAAATTAAGGAGAAATCCATATGGCAAAAATGTGGGAGGGCAGAACCTCGGGCGAGACCAGCCAAATAGCAGACGACTTTAATTCTTCCATAAAGTTTGATTCGAAAATGTATAAACAGGACATAACGGGCAGTATGGCGCACGCTTCAATGCTGGCGGCTCAGAATATTATTTCAAATGACGATGCCGAAAAAATCATTGATGCTTTGGGTGAAATTCTTGCAGACATTGAATCGGGAAAGCTTTCTGTTGATATGTCTGCTGAGGATATTCATATGTTCGTGGAACAGGTTCTCACGCAGCGTTTAGGTGACACGGGCAAAAAGCTTCACACCGCCAGAAGCCGTAACGATCAAGTGGCGTTAGACATAAGAATGTATCTTCGTGACGAGGCAGAAACGATTTCTGCTCTTGCAAAGGATTTAACGAAGGCTATCGTTGAGAAAGCAGAGGAGTATAAAAGTAATATTATGCCCGGCTACACTCATCTTCAAAGAGCGCAGCCCATTACCTTCGGTCATCATTTAATGGCATATGCTATGATGCTGCTCCGCGATATTGACCGAATTTCCGACTGCAAAAAGAGAATGAATGTTTCTCCCATAGGCTCTTGCGCTTTGGCAGGAACAACGTATAACACCGACCGTGATTTTGAGGCTCGTAAACTGGGCTTTGACCGCATATGTATGAACTCGCTTGACGGCGTTTCGGACCGTGATTTCTGCGCAGAGCTGTTGAGCGCCATTTCAATTCTTATGATGCACCTGTCCCGCCTTTCCGAAGAAATTGTACTGTGGTCAAGTTGGGAGTTTAAGTTTGTTGAGCTTTCCGATGCCTTTACAACAGGCTCTTCAATTATGCCGCAAAAGAAAAATCCCGATATGGCAGAGCTTATCAGGGGTAAAACGGGCAGAGTTTACGGCGATTTAATAGGGCTTTTAACAACTCTTAAAGGGCTTCCGCTGGCATACAATAAGGATATGCAGGAGGATAAGGAAGCTGTATTTGACGGTTGCGACACCGTAAAAATGTGCCTTCAGGTAATGACGGGAATGATTGCCACAATGAAGGCTTTACCCGAAAATATGAAAAAAGCCGCTCAGGGCGGTTTCATAAATGCTACCGATATGGCGGATTACCTTGTAAACAAGGGTATGCCGTTCCGTGATGCTTATAAAATTTCAGGCAGAATTGTTGCCCAATGTATTAAAACGGGTCAAGTGCTTGAAACCTTGCCCCTTGAAACATACAAATCCTTCAGCGATAAGTTTGACGAGCAGATTTACGACGCAGTTGATTTGCAAAATTGCGTAAACCGCAGAATTTCTGCAGGGGGAACTTCAGTGGGTTCTGTTGAAGCGCAAATCGAATTTGTAAAATCAAAGCTTGTGTAATAAAAAATAAACAAAGAAAAAACGGATACCGCAAAGGTATCCGTTAATTTTCGTTTGAATTGATTAGACAGCTCTTGTAACTTTGCCTGAACGAAGGCAACGAGTGCAAGCATAAACTCTCTTAGGAGAGCCGTTTACGATTGCCTTAACTCTTTTTACATTGGGCTTCCATGTTCTGTTTGAACGTCTGTGAGAGTGGGAAACCTTAATTCCGAAAGCTACATCTTTACCACAAAATTCACATTTTGCCATTTAAGGCACCTCCTTAACAACAATAAATTATGAATCTAAATCACAACAAATGGTATTATAAACGATATGAAAAGAATTTGCAAGTGTTTTTTATAAAAAATAGTATAAAAAAATCGAAAAAACTATTGCATTTATGAAAATTATAATATATAATACTATCAAACGAACAAATGTGCGATTGCGAGGTATAAAAATGGCTGATAAGAAAAAAGCATTGGAAACTGCGTTACTGCAAATAGAAAAAAGCTACGGTAAAGGCGCCGTAATGCGTTTGGGGGAGACGGGCTCACTTAACGTTGAGGCTATTTCAACGGGTTCAATTTCTCTTGACAGCGCAACGGGTATCGGCGGCTTCCCGAGGGGCAGAATTATTGAAATTTACGGTCCTGAATCTTCCGGTAAAACAACTCTTGCTTTGCAGGTTGTTGCAGAGGCACAGAAAAGCGGCGGTGAAGCGGCGTTTATTGATGCCGAGCACGCTCTTGACCCTGACTATGCGCAGAATTTGGGCGTTGACGTTAATTCTCTTCTCGTTTCTCAGCCCGATAACGGCGAGCAGGCACTTGAAATTGCCGAGGCGCTTGCACGTTCAGGCGCTATTGACGTAATAGTCGTTGACTCAGTAGCGGCACTTGTTCCCAAAGCCGAAATCGAGGGCGATATGGGTGACAGCCACGTTGGTCTTCACGCCCGTCTTATGTCCCAGGCTCTTCGTAAGCTTGCAGGCGTAATCAACAAGTCAAATACTCTTGTAATTTTTATCAACCAGCTTCGTGAAAAGGTCGGCGTAATGTACGGCAATCCTGAGGTTACAACAGGCGGCAGAGCGCTTAAATTCTATGCATCAGTCCGTGTTGACGTTCGCCGTATTGAGCAGTTAAAGGGTCAGAACAATGAGTTTATAGGCTCCCGTACACGCGCTAAAATCGTTAAAAACAAAGTTGCTCCCCCATTTAAAGAGGCAGAATTTGACATTATGTACGGCGAGGGCATTTCGAAAATCGGCGAAATCGTTGATTTGGGCGTTAAATACGGCATAATCAAAAAAAGCGGCGCTTGGTATTATTTCGGTGAAGAAAGACTGGGTCAGGGCAGGGAAAACGTTAAAATTCTCTTTAAACAGCAGCCTGAATTTGCCGCTAATATTGAAAGCCAAATCCGTGAACAAATGAAAGAGGCTATTGAGGCAAAAAAAGCAGGTGCAACACCGCAGGCTCCCGAACTCGTTAAGGTTCCAACAACAAAAGCCGCCGCTAAAGCTGTGCTTGACATTGCCGTTGATGACGAAGAATGATTATTTCAATAAAACCGGGTAAGAACAATAAAATACATATCCACCTTGACGGTGAGTATAAAGCCACTGTTGACAGTGACTGGTGGTATTCTGAAAAATACCGTAATTACAAAGAAATAACCGAAGAAGAACTGACTGAGCTTTTAAACTCGGTCAGTTTTCGTCGTGCCTATAACAAAGGTCTTGATATACTGTCAAGAAGGCCTTATTCAGAAAAAGAGCTTGCCCGAAAGCTTAAAGATAAAGATTTTTCAGAAGAAGCAATAGAATATGCCGTAAACAGACTTAAAGAACTGTCTTTGCTTGACGACGAACGCTATGCCGAAATGCTTTGTGAACACCTTTATAGAAATAAGCATTACGGCGAAAAAAGAATTTTGCAGGAGCTTTCTGTTCGGGGTATTGACCGTGATACCGCAAGAAATACAGTTCTCGCACTTGACAAAGACGAAATAAATAGTATAGTATTATTGCTTGAAAGTAAATTTAAAGGTAAAATGAATGATGAAAAGGGCAAACAGCGAACAGTTGCCGCCCTTTTAAGATACGGTTATTCCTATTCCGATATAAAGAGTGCTTTGAAATCGGTAGAGGAAAATTCAGAGGAGGATGAGTATGAGTAAGAAAGTCGGTATGGTCTCCCTTGGCTGTCCTAAAAATCAGGTGGACGCTGAAATAATGCTTTCAAAGCTTCAAAATGGCGGTTTCGAAATAGTAAACGACCCGGGTGAGGCTGATATAATAATAGTTAATACCTGCGGTTTTATTGAAAGTGCAAAAAAAGAATCTATCGAGAATATTCTTGATATGGTGTCTTATAAAGAGGATTATCCGTCTGTAAGAGTGCTTGTGACGGGCTGCCTTGCCGAGCGCTACCGTTCGCAGATACTTGAAGAAATCCCCGAGGTTGACGGCGTTATAGGCATAGGCGCTAACAATGACGTTTGCGAGGTTTGCGACAAGCTCTTATCCTTTGAAAAGGTTGAAGAATACCCTGCTAAAGAAAGCCTTTGCTTTGACGGAGACAGAATTTTAACAACTCCGGAATACACGGCATATATTAAAATAGCGGAAGGCTGCTCAAATAAATGCACCTATTGCGCAATTCCCTCTATTCGAGGGGAGTACAGAAGCCGCCCTGCCGAAAGCATTCTGGCTGAGGCTGAAACTTTGGCAAAAAACGGCGTAAAAGAGCTTATTGTTGTAGCTCAGGATACAACCCGTTACGGCGAAGATTTATACGGCAAAAATGCGCTGTCTCCGCTTCTTCGCTCACTTTGTAAAATTGAGGGAATTGAGTGGATAAGACTTTTGTACCTTTACCCCGAAAGAATTGACGATACTCTGATAGACACTATTGCCCAAGAGAGTAAAATCGTTAAATATTTGGATATACCCGTTCAGCATTGCTCCGAGAGAGTGCTCAAAAGAATGAACAGGCAGGGCGACAGACAGTCGCTTACAAACCTTTTCAATAAAATCCGTGAAAAAATCCCGGATGTTACTCTTCGCACTACGCTTATTGCAGGCTTCCCCGGGGAGACCGAGGAAGAGTTTGAGGAGCTTTGCGATTTCGTATCTGAAATGCAATTTGAGCGTATGGGCTGCTTTGCTTATTCAGAGGAAGAGGGTACTCCTGCCGCAAAGCTTGACGGAATGTTGCCCGAGGAAGAAAGAACTCGCCGTGCCGACATTATAAACGATTTGCAAAGCGAAATTCTTGACGAAATAAACGAATCTCTTATAGGAATGGAGCTTCAAACAATCGTTGAGGATTACGACGGCTACACCGATTCGTACTACGGCAGAACGGTTATGGATGCTCCCGAAATCGACACGCAAATTTGCTTCACCTGCGGTTACGAGTTAAACAACGGTGATATTGTGTCTGTTGAAGTCATAAACTGTGTTGACGGACTTTTGACGGGAGAGGCAATATAAGGCGATTATGAAATTAAACACACCTAATAAATTAACGATAGCAAGAATGCTGATTGCACCTATATTTCTTGCCGTAATTATGAAGGAATCTTTGCCACACAGATTTTTGTGGGCAACGCTTATTTTCATTGCGGCATCAATTACAGACGCCGTTGACGGCAAGCTGGCAAGAAAAAACAATCAGGTAACCAATTTCGGCAAGCTTCTTGACCCTATTGCCGATAAAGTTCTTACAACTGCGGCGCTTTTGGTATTTTTGAAATTAGGGCTTTGCAATATTTGGATAGTGATGATTGTACTGACCCGTGAGTTTGCCATAGCCTCAATCCGTATGATCGCCGCTTCAAACGGGGTCGTGATACCTGCAAATATATGGGGTAAGCTTAAAACGGTAAGCCAAATGGTATTTACAATTGCAATTATGCTGTTGGGCGAGGTGTATCAGTACACAACAAATCTTGTTCCCGGCGTAACAGTGCCGTACTATCTTACACTTTCAAATATTTCCAACGCACTTTTGTGGATTACTGCAATCCTCACAGTGATTTCAGGCGTTATTTACGTTAAAGACAGTAAAAATGCCATAGATTATTCAAAATAATAGTGGATTTTTTGAAAAAGTGTGTTATACTGTAATAGATAATTTAAAAGTTAAATGCTAAGATTTAAGAAGAGTAGCAGTAATTAAGGCTTTTAGAGAAAAGGTGTCGTCGGCTGAAAGCACCTTTAAGTTTTATATTGTGAAGTGCGCTTAATAGCAGGCAGGGGGAATAAAGTATCTCTGCACGGGTGACACCGTTATTTGTCCAAAAGTTATAAAACGGAGTGGAACCGCGATTATTCGCCTTCGAAGTCTTTTAGACTTTGAAGGCTTTTTGCATTTCTGATTAAGGAGATGATACAGTGTTTGAACAGTTAAAAGAGGATATAGCAACCGTTAAAGAAAGGGATCCTGCGGCAAAATCGGGTGCGGAAATTCTTTTTCTGTACCCCGGTCTTAAAGCTATAAGAATGTACAGAAAAGCCCATTGGTTTTGGGAGCATAACCATAAATTTATTGCCCGTTCAATTTCGCAAAGAGCCGTAAGAAAAACGGGAATTGAAATTCACCCTGCCGCCAAAATAGGCAAACGGTTTTTTATTGACCACGGCGCAGGCGTTGTAATCGGCGAAACGACTGAAATCGGCGATGACGTTACAGTTTATCAGGGTGTTACCCTCGGCGGTACGGGCAAGGACGTGGGCAAACGCCACCCTACAATCGGCAACGGAGTTTTAATAGGCTCAGGTGCTAAAGTTTTGGGGCCGTTTAAGGTAGGGGATAACTCGAATATTGCGGCAGGCGCTGTTGTGCTTGACGAAATTCCCCCAAATTCAACGGCGGTGGGCGTTCCTGCAAGAGTAGTAAAGCAGGGCGGTGTCCGTGTGGATATACTTGACCAAATTCATATTCCCGACCCGGTAGCACAAGAGCTTTGCAAAATGGCAATAAGAATTGACAGTCTTGAAAAAGAACTTAAAGAATATAAAAGCAAGGAGCAAGAAAAATGAAAATATACAATACTCTCACAAGAAGAAAAGAAGAACTTAAAACTATCACCGAGGGCGAGGTTAAAATTTACGCCTGCGGACCGACTGTTTATAACTACATTCATATCGGCAATGCAAGACCCCTTTGCGTGTTTGACACTTTCCGCCGTTATCTTGAATACAGAGGCTACAAAGTAAATTTTGTTCAGAATTTTACCGATATTGACGACAAAATCATTAAAAAAGCCCTTGAAGAAAATTCCGACTACAAAACGGTTTCCGAAAAATATATTGAAGAGTTTTGGAAAGACGTTAAGGGTATGAATTTCCGTGAGGCTACGGTTCACCCGAAGGCTACGGAAAATATTGACGAAATTATCAGTATCATTAGCACTCTCGTTGAAAAAGGCTATGCTTATCCCGTGGAGAACGGCGACGTTTATTTCAGCCCGAAGAAATTTGCCGAATACGGCAAGCTGTCACATCAGCCCCTTGAGGATTTAGAGGCAGGCGCAAGAATAAATATAGGCGAGCTTAAAAAAGAGCCTATGGACTTTGCTCTTTGGAAAGGCGCAAAGCCGGGCGAGCCTTATTGGGATTCGCCCTGGGGCAAGGGCAGACCGGGCTGGCACATTGAATGTTCGGCAATGGTACGCCGATACCTCGGTGACACCATTGATATCCATTGCGGCGGTCAGGACTTGATTTTCCCCCATCACGAAAATGAAATTGCGCAGTCAGAGTGCTGCAACGGAGTGCCCTTTGCAAATTATTGGATGCACAACGGCTACATTAACATTGATAATGTAAAAATGTCAAAATCCCTCGGCAATTTCTTTACGGTTCGTGATGTTGCAGAAAAGTACGGATATGAGCCCATACGCTATCTTATGATTTCTTCACAGTACAGAAGCCCCATAAATTACAGTGTTGATATTATCGAGCAGTGCAAGGCATCCCTTCAGCGCCTTTACACCTGCCGTGACAATTTGGATTTCGCTATAGAGAACGGTGCGGATACAATCCCTGATAATGCAGATGAAATCAAGAACCTGCTTTCTTCACGCCGTGAGCAGTTTATTACCGCTATGGATGACGACCTTAACACAGCAGACGCTATTTCAGCGGTATTCGAGCTTGTCCGTGATATAAACACTAATGTTATAGGTGAAAATGCCTCAAAGGAGCTTGCGCAGTTTGCCGCAGAGTTTTTTGACGAGCTGACAGGCGTTCTCGGTCTTGTCTATAACAGAAAAAAAGACGACCTTGACGGTGAAATCGAGGCTATGATACTTGCCCGCCAAAATGCCCGAAAAGAAAAGAATTGGGCAGAGGCAGACAAGATTCGTGACGAGCTGAAAGCTCAGGGCATTATTCTTGAGGACACACCCCAGGGTGTAAAATGGCACAGGGCATAATCAAACCCTTTCGCAGAAAAGCGTAACGGAAAATTCGTTCGTAATAACGGAATATTTGAACTTACCGACGGTATTAAGCTGATTGCCGTCGGTAAATTTTATGTTATCGGCAGTAATTTTACAGTCGGCAAATGTCTGCTCAACAATATCTTTAGAATTTAACGTAAAAACAGAAACGCACTTTGCAAAATCGTCTAAAAATTCAGTCAAATCGCTTTCGCTTTCTTTTGGCAGCATTGCAGAAACAGCGCTTATGTTATTGTTACTGCCCAAATAAAATACAAAAAGAAATGAATCAATTTTGCAGTAAACTGTGTTGCTTTCCTCATTTTTTTCAAGCAACATTGATGATTCTTCAAGAACTGTTCCGTAATCTTTGTTTATTCTTTCGGAAAATTCGCCGATACCCATTTTAGCTTCTCTTGAGCAACCGCACAAAATAATTAAAGTAATAAAAATCAAAAACAGTGAAATTTTCTTCCTCATTTTTAACCGCCCTTTATGATGTTTACTGATATATATGAAAAATGTGAACGAAAATTTACAATTATTTTCAAAAAATCTATTGGAAAAAATACCAAATTTTATTATAATTACTGTGTATTTATAAATTTTATAAGGTCGTGTTATTGTGTTTAAAAATTTCAAGAAAAAAAGCACAAAGTCCAAAATCGCAATTATAGCCTTAGCAGTTGTTATTTTGACTTTGGTGATTTACGTTTTATACGAGCAGTTCAAGCCCGAAAAGCCCGCCGAATATGAAATGGCAACCGTTACAAGGGGCTCGATTACCGATTCGCTTGAGGTCAGCGGAACGGTTCAGTCAGGCTATTCCCATAATTACATTGCCATTGAGGGCGTAATTGCGGAAACGGTTAACGCTCACGTGGGCGACGAAGTAAAAAAAGGCGACCTTTTAGCTACCTTTAACGTGAGCGGTGCGGCTCAGTACCTTGCCGCCGCAAAAAAGGACTACGATTCTGCACTTAAGGATTATAACGATGCAGTTAATTCTTCAAACAGCGCATCTTCCAATAAAGCCAAAAATGAAAAGGCAGTTAAAGACAAAAAGGCAGAAATAGCCGCTAAGGAAAAGGAAATTGCGGCTTTGGAAAGTCAGCTTAAATCGGCAGAGTTAACAGTTACACAAGCCCCAATACCGCAAGAGCAAATAGACGCTATTGCAAACTCTATGCGTGAGAACGGCTCTACCGAGGAAGAGATAAGTGCATTTATTGAAGCTTCATCTTCAGTAACAATTCCGACAGTGGAAAATAATAACGCGCTTTACAGTGCCCTTATTCAAAAGAATTTGGAGCTTTCTCAGCTTAATGCAGAGCTCACGTCCTTGCAGGCAGAAAGCGCTTTGAACATAAATATTGATAACGACAGCTTTATTGACACACTTAAAAATATTGCAGACAGTAAAAAACAGGCATATGAAAGCATTCAATCTGTTTACAATGAGCTTAAAAACGGCTGGTATGCGGACAAAGACGGCATTATCACAAAGGTAAATATAAAACCCGGTGAAACCTTTGTGCCCGTTGCGGAAAGCACCGATGCTTACGGCTTGGGATCTCTTTTCGGAAGCACTCAGTACAGCGGAATTTTATCATCTCTTATCGGCTCGTCTGACGATTCTTATCTTGGCACGGGCGTAACCTTAGACAGCTATGAAGACCTTATAGTTTCCGTTGCAGTAGGGAAAAGCGACCTTATTAAAATAAGCACGGGAATGAAAGCTACCGTAACAAGTCTTGATACGGAATACGACGCTGAAATTGTATACGTTGCGGCATCCGCTTCTGAGCAAAACGGGCTTGACTTAGGTTCAATTGCAGGTAATCTTCTTGGCGGCTCGGGTTCTTCAGGCGGCGCGCTGGTAGAGGTTAAAATCAAAAAGCCTGACAGGAATGTTGTAATAGGCTTTGACGCAGACGTAAAAATAGCTCTTAATTCAGTAGACGATGTTTTGAAGGTTCCCGTTGAAGCGGTGCTTTACGACAGCGGCTCATATTACGTTTATATTTATGACAGCAAAAACGGTGTTGTTAAAAAGCAAAATATTACCCACGGCATTCTTGACGACACCCATTATCAGATAATTTCAGGTGTCAATGAAGGCGACTTGGTAATTAAGAGCCCCGACCCGTCATTGGCGGACGGAGCAAAGGTTGAGCAGAAAAAAGCATAAGAGGTGTTAAAGCTTGAGTATTAAAGAAAACATTCGTATTGCCGTTTTCAGTATCAAGACCAATATGATGCGCTCACTGCTTACCATGCTGGGGATTATTATCGGAGTAGCTTCCGTTATTTCCGTTATTACCGTGGGTGACGGCGGCAGGGATTACATTGTAGGCATGATTCGCAATATGGGCAACAGCGCAATAGCTTTAACAGTTAATATCAACGTTGCATCTGATGACGATTATTTTACGGACAGAGATATTGAAGCGATAAAAAAGCTTGACGGTGTGCAGTACGCTTCAATGCAGTCAATGGCAATGTGCCAGATAACCGTTAACGAGCAAACCGGTATTTTAATGGGAATCGGCGGCAATACGGATATGCAGATGTTAACGCGCACAGCCTGTCTTTACGGTAGGTATTTTACCGAGGAAGAATATGCGCAGGGTAAAAACGTTTGCGTTATTGACGTGGGAAGCGCAGTTCAGGTTTTCGGTAAAAAAAATGTTGTCGGTGAATATCTACATTGTAAAGTCAATGATATTATCGTGCCAATAAAAATAATCGGCGTAGTTGACATTATGGCAAGCTACGGAATGAATACCGAAGATATGATGAACAGTATGTCGTCAATGTCCGGCGGAATGCAGGTGATGAGCTGTATGGCGCTTATGCCTGCAACCATTATCGGTAACTTAGGCGGCAGCTCAAACCGTTACGATACCGTCAATATTACCTGCTATGATGAAAGCCAGCTTGACGGAATAGGTGCATCGGCCCTGAATTATGTCCGCTCTCTTCACGGCAACTATGACAAAGAGTGTTACTCGGTTACAAACTACGCAACTTATATTGATTTGCTTGATACGGTTATTAACGTATTCACAATCTTTATCGCGGCAGTCAGCGCAATTTCTCTTGTTGTAGGGGGAATTGGTGTTATGAACATAATGCTCGTATCAATAACAGAGCGAACAAGGGAAATCGGTATCAGAAAATCTCTGGGAGCAAAAACCGGCACAATTCTTTTCCAATTCCTTACAGAATCTGTAATTCTCTGCCTTATAGGCGGCTCCATAGGCTTGCTGATAGGCGTTGCCGGGGCGGCTTTGGTATCTTATATTATGTCAGTGCCGCTTGCAGTCAAATTCTCAACGGTGGCAATTGCTATCGGGTTCTCTTCTGCAATAGGAATAGTATTCGGCGTGTATCCTGCAAGAAGAGCCGCCAAAATGCCGCCCATTGAAGCTCTTCGCAGAGATTAAGTCAACCAAACAATTAAATAAGTTTATATATAACTCCTCTGATTTTTCAGGGGAGTTTTTTTGCGCCCGTTTAAATGAATATACAAATGTATATTCAAAAATAAATTTACCTTGTAAAGCAATTCACTTTACAAAATTTCACGGTCTTTTGAAATCAAAAACGCTTATTTTGCGTACTTTTAGACACTTTCAACAGAGTTTTCAACAATTTGACTGTTGAAATTTAAGTCAATTTTTTGCTGAATATATAAAAAATCAAAGTGATTTTATTCATAAAATACGCAGAAAAATATGAATATCCTGCAAAAAGCGAATTGATTTTATAAGTATCAACAAATTATTCTAAAAGCTTCATTTTCGACATAATTTTTTATGATTTTGGGCAGTTTTAAAAAATTTTTTATTTTTATTTGAAAAAATTTGGATTTCACTATTGCCATTTATTACCATTTATGGTAAAATACGGAAGAAATAAAGAAGCCGCAAACGGTTTTAAAAAAACGGAGGAATAAATATGAATAATGGCTTAAAAGTGGTAGTGACAGGAGAAGGAACGGATTTTGGAAGGAATTGTGTAAATTTATTGCGCTCTTACGGTTGTGAGGTTAGTCTTTGTCAAAAAGACGGCAAAGTGCTTCTCACTAAAATTGAGAATAGCTCGCCGGACGTTGTAGTTATGGATGCGTTTATGTCGGGGATAGACGCATTGGGCGTTACGGAGGAATTAAAGTCAAAAGACGGTGCACCGCTCATTATGGTAATGTCCAGCTCGGATAATCAGCGTTTTGAGCAAGAGCTCTTGTCAGCAGGTGCGGACTATTACTTTTTAAAGCCTTTTGATATTGAAATGCTTGCAAGGCGGATTACTCAGCTTTCTTCAAGAAAGACTATGTCGTTAGAGCCCCGCAAAAGTGAGGATGCCGAACTTCAGGTGACTGTAAGCGAAATAATGCACCAAATTGGCGTGCCTGCCCACATTAAAGGGTACAATTATCTCAGAGAGGCGATAATCCTTTCCATAAACGACCGTGAAATGATGAGCTCGGTCACGAAAATTCTTTATCCAACCGTTGCAAAAATGTACGGCACTACCGCATCCCGTGTTGAACGCGCCATACGCCATGCCATAGAGGTTGCTTGGGACAGGGGAGATATTGACGTTTTAAGCTCATATTTCGGTTATACTATCCAAAACACAAGAGGCAAGCCTACCAATTCGGAATTTATTGCAATGATAAGCGATAAAATGCGCCTCAGAATGAAAATTTCATAAAGAATATAAATATAAAAATAACGGCATACATTCCTGTATGCCGTTTAATTCTTTATTAACTTAAATTACACAAATACAAAGTTTTCTTTTCCTGCGCCTGCTTCAAAGTGGTATTTTACAATTCCCAGCGTAACGC
>JAFLUN010000013.1:19865-33688 GCA_022508785.1 Oscillospiraceae bacterium | reverse complement strand
GCCAGAAGGGATTCGAACCCCTGGCCTACTGCTTAGAAGGCAGTTGCTCTATCCTGCTGAGCTACTGGCGCATATTTATGGAGCGGGTGATGGGAATCGAACCCACACAACCAGCTTGGAAGGCTGGGATTCTACCATTGAACTACACCCGCAGTTTCAAGACGCAGATTATTTTAACATATGACTGTATCTTTGTCAATATCTTTTTGCGGTTAATTTGAAACAATTGCAAAATTATATTGACAGAGGCTCTATAGCGTAATAAAATTAAGAAAGTTATTATTTATCTGAAATATTTTTTATTATTTTTCAGCAAGAGCAATATTTTTAGCTGACGGAGGCGGTAGCGGATGGCAAAAAAATCCCGCAGTTCAAATATTGAATTATTCAGAATCGTTATGATGCTGTTGATTATCGCGCATCATTTGGTGGTTAACTCAGGCGTTACAAGCAAATATGATTTTGGCAACGTGACTGTGAACATGATTTTTTTGCAATTATTTGGATTTGCAGGTAAACCGATGATTGACGGGTTTTTGCTGATTACGGGATATTTTTCTGTAAAAGGAAAGTTCACACCCGAAAAGGCTTTGCGAGTCTTTTTGGAAATCTGTTTCTACAAGGTCGGTTTTTATCTGTTATTCGGTTTATTGGGCATTGGAGAATTATCCGTTTCAGGTCTTATAAACACGGCTCTGTACGTATTTAAAAACGGAAATTCCGCATTCCCGGCTACATATTTTTGGCTGTATCTGCTTACTCCGTTCATAAACACCTTGGTACTTAATCTCGACAAACGTAAATATTTAGGTCTTTTATCGATCTTGCTTTTCTATTTTTCAGTAATCTCTACCGTATTCAAGAGTGTGGACACCTTTTCAGAGCTTGGTTGGTACATAACTGTATATCTTATAGGCGGATATCTTAGATTATATGAGCCTAAGCTTCTCTCCGATTGTTGCAGAAACGGTCTGCTGACGGCAGCATCACTTCTTGCGTGCTTTGCAAGTATTCTGCTGATTACCAATGGGCATATTAAAGGCACAAGCGACATTTCTATCTATTATTATGTCTCAAATGCGAATAAACCGTTTGGGTTGCTGCTTGCAATATGTGCATTTCAGTGGTTCCGACACATGCCGATGAAGCGTGCCTATAAAGCGATCAATATACCTGCCTCCTCAGTTTTTGGTGTTCTGCTGATACACGGCAACGGTGATACTATGCGCACTTTGCTTTGGAAAAACTGGTTGGACATTCAAGGGCATTATGATTGGAAATGGCTGCCGATATATGCGATTGTATGTGTTATCGGTATCTTTATTGTCTGTACCGCAATTGATCAGTTGCGGATCCATCTGCTGGAAACACCGTTTTTCAAACTGTATAATAAGGTGAAAGACTCTGTTTTACTGCGGCTTTCTTCATAATTATATAAACAGTAATACTATAATGATAATATTTTCCTTTTTCATTGCCCTTTGTCATATACGGATTTATGGAAAATAAAATAGAATAAGATATAAAAACAGCGCAGATGTTAAAAATAGTATCTGCGCTGTTTTGTTGTAAAATATATTCTATTTTGAAACATAGTAATTAGAATATATAATCATTTTTTTGAACTATTGATTACAAACAAAAGCAATCTCTGTTTCGTCCAAGAAAATTAAGCCCAGTAGCATACCGCATCCATCATAAACAGTCGTTACTTATGAGTTCATTTACTATTTTTTCGGTTGCTTTTTCAGCATCGAATGTAAATGGATTTGTACTCATTAAATCATACGCGGCTACATACACTTTCTCATCATTACAAATTACAAAAGCATAATAAGCTAATTCATAATCCGGTAAAAATTCATTAGTTTTTGCCTTATAAACATAAGTACAGTTTACATCACCTGTTGCAAAAGAATGAATATCATCATCTGTAATACCAATATCCCATACATCGTTTTTTATATAATAATTCGTTAAATGGTTTATTAATGTTTTATTATTAATAAAAAACAAATTATCAGAACCAAATATTTCTTGAGTCAGAGAATAATCTTCAGAATCCTCGAGACTGCTTGACCGTGTTCGGTATTCTATCTCAAAAGAATTTTTACCCAAAATTGAAGTTCGAATTTCATTGGTAGATAAAGCCTTGTTTAAATCTGTAATGTTTAAAATGTTTATTTTTTTACATCTGTCAGGTCAAGAAAAACTTTCATTGACTCAGGTTGCGGTCTTGCCGTAGAAAAAGACGAAAATACAAATGAAGAATATATTGCCATGCAAACAAAAACGGATACAGCAATAATTAAAATTGATTTCTTTTTAATAAAGCAGTAGATTATTGCAATTATCAATGAAACTATTGAGAGAATTAATAAAAGTATAAACATCGGTTGTGCGATGTAGTCGAATATCCAACCCATAGCATCAATAGCTAACCACGAAATTGCTATATTAAAAAATGCTGAAATATAAACAAACACTAAAAAAACTATTTTTACTTTTGAAAAATTTTTTATTTTTATTTTCCTCTACGCAATCGAATTCGGTGTAATCAATCGGTTGATATCCGGACAATATTTTTAATTGCATTTGTTGTAAAAATATTTTTATTTTTTCTGTCCGTAATAGGCGTTGGCGCCGTGTTTGCGTAAGTAGTGCTTGTCAAGAAGCTCTTGCTGCATGGGTGGTATATCGGGATTCATGATAAGATTATGCCATGCCATAAAAGCAAGCTCTTCCAGCACAACGGCGTTATGCACAGCGTTGTCAGGGTCGGTGCCCCAGCAGAACGGGCCGTGGCTGTGGACGAGAACTGACGGGATATCGTCGGGATTTCTGTCTTTGAACGTTTCGGTTATCACGTTGCCTGTTTCAAGTTCATACTTTCCGGCAATTTCTTCTGCCGTCATTTTTCGTGTGCAGGGAATCTCGCCGTAAAAATAGTCGCCGTGGGTCGTTCCAAGGGCAGGTATTCCCCTGCCCGCCTGTGAGAACACGGTCGCCCAGCGAGAATGGGTATGGACTACGCCGCCGATGTTCGGGAAGGTGTTATAAAGGACAACGTGAGTATCGGTATCGGAGGACGGGTTTAACTCGCCCTCCACCTTTTTGCCTGTTTTTAAATCGACAACTACCATATCCGACGGTTTCATACCGTCGTATTCAACGCCTGACGGCTTGATGACCATAAGTCCCTTTTCACGGTCAACGCCCGAAACGTTGCCCCACGTAAAGGTGACAAGAGAATATTTAGGCAAAAGCAGATTTGCTTTGCATACCTGTTCTTTTAAAGCTTCAAGCATTGGTTTACCCTCATTTCAGCTTCCAAGCGACATCTGCAAAGAAAAGCTCTTTTTCAAGACTTTCCTGAGTTGTATTCTTATCAATATGAACAAACTCAATGTCCATCATCTTTGCCCAGTCACGCATTTGCTCGGCACTTACATCGTGAGTAAGAACCGTGTGGTGAGCGCCGCCGGCGGTTATCCAACATTCAAGTCCCGTTTCAAGTGACGGCTCAGCTTTCCACATTACACGGGCAACGGGAAGATTCGGCATTTCCATGATAGGTTTAACGCACTCAATATCCTGACAAATAAGACGAAGTCTGCCGCCCATATCAATAAGGCTTACGACAATAGCTTTGCCCTCTCTGCCCTCAAAAACAAGTCTTGCAGGGTCTTTTTCATTCATACCGATTCCCAGGTGGTGCGTTTCGATTCTCGGTCTCTCAGCGGCGAGTGACGGACAAACCTCAAGCATATGAGCGCCGAGGCTGAGTTTATTATCCTCAACAAGATGGTATGTGTAATCCTCCATAAAGCTTGTGCCGCCTGTTTTACCCTCACCCATAGCCTTGATGATAGCGGTCATAGCGGCAACCTTCCAGTCGCCCTCTCCGCCGTAGCCGTAGCCTTGAGCCATCAAGTGCTGTGATGCAAGTCCGGGAAGCTGTTCCATTCCGTACAGATCCTGGAAAGTATTGGAAAACGCCTTGCAGTTTTCTCTGTCAAGCATTTTCTTCATTGCGATTTCTTCTTTTGCCTGATAGCGAATTGCATCCATATTATCGGTTGCAATGTCGTAATTTTCTTTGTAGATTTCAACAAGAGCATCAATTTCAGCCTCAGTTACCTTACCCATTTCTTTAACAAGGTCACCGACTGCCCATGTGTTTACCTGCCAGCCGAGCTTTGCCTGAACCTCAACCTTATCGCCCTCAGTTACGGCAACCTCACGCATATTATCGCCGAAACGCATAACGGAAAGCTCTTTACTGAATGCAACGCCTACAGCGGCACGCATCCAATCGCCAAGACGGGTGCGAACGCTTTCGTCCTTCCAATATCCTGCAATAATCTTACGGGGAATACGAAGTCTTGCGGCGATAAAGCCGTGCTCACGGTCTCCGTGTGCCGCCTGATTAAGATTCATAAAATCCATGTCGATTTCTTCATTGGGAATCTCTTTATTGTACTGAGTGGCTAAATGGCAATAGGGCTTTTGAAGGTCAACAAATCCGTTTATCCACATTTTGCTGGGGCTGAAGGTGTGGCACCAGGTAATGATGCCTGCGCATTTTTTGTCAAAATTTGCCTCTCTTACTACATCGGAAATTTCTTTGTTTGTTTTTGCGGTTACCTTATAAACGATTTTGCAGGGAAGCGAACCGCTTTCGTTTAATTCATCTGCCATTTCCTGCGCTCTTGCCGCAACGGTCTCCAAAACCTCGGGTCCGTAAAGGAACTGACTGCCTACCACAAACCAAAATTCATAATCTTTAAGTGCCATAATTTTTTCTCCTTATTTTATAGTTTCTGCCGCCTTGCGCTCTGCCTCAAGGCCTGCAATATAATTTTTCATAAATTTGTTAAAGCCTGCAATATCGTTTTCGCAAGGCTCTTCAACTGTTTTTTCAGCGCCCTTGAATACTTCGTTTTCAAGGTATTCGGGAAGAGAGGCGCCGTGTTCTCCGCCTGCAAATTCAGCCAGCACGGCAATTCCCCAAGCGCCGCCCTCAGCCGCAGTTTTCATTACTGCAATAGGCGCTTTCATTGCCGCCGCCATAAGCTTTTGACCTACCTTCGGCGTTTTGAAAAGACCGCCGTGACCTGTAAGACAGTCAATTTGAACGTTTTCCTTGTCGCTTAAAATATCGTTGCCGTATTTAAGTGCCGCCATAGCGCTGAAAAGCTGTGCCCTCATTAAATTGGCAATGTTGAAATTAGCGTCGGGAGTGCGCACAAGCATAGGTCTGCCCTCTTCTACATCGGTTACGGGCTCGCCCGAAAAATAGTTATACGCATAAACGCCGCCGCAATCGCTGTCCCCCGTAAGGGCGATTTCATAAAGCTTATCGTAAAGGTCGGGCTTTTTAATATCCGCACCGATAAGTGAGTTATACTGAGTAAAGATTTTAACCCAAGCGTCAATTTCAGACGAGCAGTTATTGCAATGAACCATTGCAACGGGTGCGCCCGACGGGGTTGTTACCATATCAATTTTTGAGTAAACGCCCTGAAGCTCTTTTCTGAGAACAACCATTGAGAATACGGAAGTACCTGCGGAAATGTTGCCCGTTCCGGGTAAAACCGCGTTTGTTGCAACCATTCCCGTGCCTGCGTCTCCCTCGGGGGGGCAAACTATTGCTCCGCCTTGTAAAGCGCCTGTTTCATCAAGCAATTTTGCGCCCTCGTCGGAAAGCCTTGCGCTGTTATCTCCTGCCAAAAGTACCTTGGGCAAAATATCACGGATATTCCACGGCATTGCCTGAACAGCAGGAATTGAAGAGAATTTTTCAAGCATTTCTCCGTTGTAATCAAGCTTTGCGCTGTCAATGGGGAACATACCCGACGCTTCGCCGATACCCAGTGTCTTTTCGCCCGTAAGCCGCCAATGAACATAGCCTGCGAGAGTTGTCAAAAATGCAATATCTTTCGTATGCTCTTCACCGTTTAATATTGCCTGATAAAGATGGGCAATACTCCACCTTTGGGGAATATTAAATCCGAAAAGCTCTGTAAGCTCGTCAGCCGCCTGAGCCTGTTTTGTATTTCTCCAAGTTCTGAAGGGAGTTAAAAGCTCACCGTTTTTGTCAAAGGGTAAATAGCCGTGCATCATGGCAGAAAAGCCGAGGGCGCGAAGCTTTGTGATTTTTACGCCGTATTTTTGGGCGGCGTCATTGACAAGCTCTGAATAAGCGCTTCTAAGCCCTGCCCAGACATCGTCTAAGGAATATGTCCAAATTCCGTTTTCCAGCTTATTTTCCCAGGTATAATCCCCTGCAGCCAAAACGGACGTGTCAGGAGCTATCAAAACGGCTTTGATTCTTGTTGAACCGAGCTCAATACCCAAAGAAGCCTTGCCGCTTTCTATTATTTCAGCGATGTTCTTTTCCATTTGTATCACCTAAACTTAGTTTTTTATTATAATACAATATTTTCCTGACAAAATCAATTACAAAAAACAAAAAGCAGTATAAAAACTGCTTTTTGAATTGTGCTTATGAATTTTTGTGGCAACTGCCCGACATTGCACAGCTTGAACAGTTACATCCGCAGGAGGATTTGCCTTTTTTCTTATTCCTTATAATGCTTGCCGCAATCGCCGCCACAATCAAAATAAGGACAAGAGAGATTATAATATTTGCGATATTTTCTGTGATAAAAGAAATCATTTAAAGTCCCTTCAATCTTAATGTTTTTTAGAGATATGCGCAGTTGCTTTTCTTTGCGGCTTTACGAGCATATAGCACATAATGCCGAGAACGACTACTGCCGCAACCACGCCTATGATATTTATATTGCCTGTAAAAATCGAACCGAACTGATTTATCATGAAAGATATTACATAAGCGAATGCGCATTGATAACCGATTGCAAACCAAGTCCATTTTGCACTGTTCATTTCACGCTTAATTGCGCCTATCGCCGCAAAGCACGGAGCGCAAAGAAGGTTGAATACAAGGAAGGAAAGCCCGGACACTCTTGTGAACGCCGAAGAGAGCTCAGCATAAACACTTGCTTCTCCGCCGCCGTAAAGAATGCCCATTGTGCCTACAATATTCTCTTTTGCAACAAGTCCTGTAATTGATGCAACGGCCGCCTGCCAATTGCCCCAGCCGAGAGGAATGAAAATCCAGGAAATCAGACTGCCGATTTTTGCAAGGATTGACATATTAAGCTCTTCTTCGCTGAGCATTCTGAATGATCCGTCAACAAATCCGAAGTAAGATGCAAACCAAACAACGATTGTTGAAAGAAGAATTATTGTGCCTGCCTTTTTGATAAACGACCAGCCCCGCTCCCACATTGAACGGAGAACGTTTTTAAGGGTGGGAAGATGATATGCAGGCAATTCCATAACAAACGGTGCAGGGTCGCCTGAGAACATCTTTGTCTTTTTAAGGATTATGCCAGATACGATAATTGATGCCATTCCGATAAAATATGCGCCTGTTGAAATAAGCGGCGAGCCGTTGAAAATTGCGCCTGCTATCATTGCAATAAACGGAACCTTAGCGCCGCAGGGAATAAACGTAGTCGTCATTATCGTCATCCTGCGGTCCCGCTCATTTTCAATAGTACGGGATGCCATTATTCCGGGAACGCCGCACCCTACGCCTACCAGCATTGGAATAAACGATTTGCCCGAAAGACCGAATTTACGGAAAATTCTGTCAAGCACGAATGCAATTCTCGCCATATATCCGCAGGCTTCAAGAATTGCAAGAAGCAGGAAAAGAACGAGCATTTGCGGAACAAATCCCAGCACTGCGCCGACACCTGCCACGATTCCGTCAACAATCAAGCCCTTGAGCCAATCGGCTGTATTTACTGCATCAAGACCGCTTTCAATTAAAACGGGTATACCGGGTACCCAAACGCCGTATTCGGCAGGGTCGGGTTCTTCAAAGCCGTTTTTCTTCAAAAATTTAACGGCATCAAGGTAAGTCATTTGAACTGTTGAATCCGCTTCTGCATTTTCGGGGATTGCATCGTAATAAACCGTTTTTTCATCAACCGCAAGGGTTTCTTCGTCCTCAATTTCTGCCACAGCAGTTTTCTCTGTGGGTGAAAATGCAGAAAGACTGTTGATTGCGCTTTCGGCATCAAAACCCTCTGCATCCGTGTCAAGCTCATAAAAGGCATTTACTGCATACATTGCATCGGAATAGTTTTCGGAAATTTCATTATATGCAGAGCTGCCTATGCCGAACAGGTGAAAACCGTCACCGAAAAGATTTTCGTTTGTCCAATCCGTTAAAGCGGCGCCGACGGTAGCCATAGCAATATAATAAACCAAAAACATTACTACTGCAAAAACGGGAAGTCCCAGCCAGCGGTTTGTTACAACTCTGTCGATTTTATCCGATACTGTGAGAGCGCCTTTGTTCTTCTTTTTATAGCAAGCGCCAATGACGGTTGATATGTAATTATAACGCTCGTTTGTGATGATAGATTCAGCGTCGTCGTCAAGCTCGTTTTCTGCTGATTGTATATCGTTTTCGATATGTTGGAGTTTTTCTTTGCTTATTTTTGAATTTTCGAGCACCTTGTTATCACGCTCAAAAATCTTAATTGCGTACCACCTTTTCTGTTCTTCGGGTATTTCATCAGCAATTTCTTCTTCAATATGGGCAATAACATTTTCTACTGTTTCCGAAAAGCTGTGTTTCGGAATAGTTTTGCCGTTTTTGGCAGTTTCTACGGCAATTCCTGCCGCCTCGGAAATTCCCGTACCCTTTAAAGCTGAAATTTCAACTACCTTACACCCAAGCTGACGGGAAAGCTCTGAGGAATTGATTTTATCACCGTTTTTTCTGACAATATCCATCATGTTAATTGCCGCAACAACGGGGATTCCCAATTCTGTAAGCTGAGTTGTTAAATAAAGGTTTCTTTCAAGGTTGGTGCCGTCAATGATATTTAGAATTACATCCGGATGCTCGTTTATTAAATAATTTCTTGCCACAACCTCTTCCAACGTATAAGGTGAAAGTGAATAAATACCGGGAAGGTCGGTTACGGTAACATCTTCGTGTTTTTTTAATTTACCCTCCTTTTTCTCCACTGTAACGCCGGGCCAGTTGCCGACAAACTGATTTGAACCTGTAAGAGCGTTAAACAAGGTTGTTTTACCGCTGTTTGGATTACCTGCAAGGGCTATTTTTATTGACATAAATTTTTCTCCTGTTCTTTTTAGTTAGGTAAAGCTAACATTATGCGTAAAAAAATAAATATTTTTAAGTAACCGAGATTTAAATTGACAAGAGAGATTTGCGATAGATTTTTCGTTGTAAAAAGGCGCAAAAGCGAAGAAATACTTTGTGTATTTCAAGATTTTGCAACGAATTTACAGCGGAAAAGATTCGTAAAGCACCGATGTCACATTTAATCTGCGGTTGCTTACATTATTTCTACCATTTCAGCATCTGCTTTACGGATTGAAAGCTCGTAATCACGGACTGTAATTTCAATGGGGTCGCCCAACGGTGCCGCTTTGCGAATGTAGATTTGTGTGTTTTTGGTGATACCCATATCCATTATTCTGCGCTTAATTGCACCCTCCCCGTGAATTTTTACAACTGTTACGCTTGTGCCGATTTTGGCATCTTTCAACGTTTTCATTCTTATCCTCCTTAAATTAAAATTTTATTTGCCATTTCTTCGCTTATTGCAACCCGTGTTTCTTTAATGTTGACAATAACATTGCCTAAATTTTTAGAAATCACGGTTACACCTGCCCCGACTACGAAGCCGAGGTTTTCAAGGTGAATTTTAATGTCCTTCCCACCGCCTACTTTTCTTATAATACTTTGCGTGCCTACATCTGCAAATGTGAGCGGCATATCTTATCACTCCTTAATATAAAGTTACCGTAAACTAACTTTTATTTTAAATAAAATAGTTAGCGTTAGCTAACCCATAGATAAATATATAACGGTTTCCCCAATTTGTCAATAGTTTTTCAGAAAAAAATTGAAGAAACCGCAAAATTTATTTTTTCTTGCACACAAAGCAAAGCCAGCCGCCGTCTTCGTGGCGTTCAATTATTTCAAAACCGTTAGCAGTAAATGCCGCTGAAACCTCTTCTTCACGGGGGGCGATTATTCCAGACGTGATAAACACTGCGCCGTCGTTCATAAACTCGCCTACCTGCCCTGCAAAAAGGATAATGATATCCGCTACGATATTTGCAACGACAACATCAAATTTCCCCGTAACCTTGTCAACAAGATTGCCCTGCAAAACAGTGTACTGAGGCTCGGAAAATCCGTTAGTTTCACCGTTTTCCTTTGCGGTTTTAACTGCAAGGGCGTCAATGTCAACTCCCACGGCACTTTCTGCGCCGAAAAGAAGAGATGCAACGGATAAAATTCCGCTTCCGCAACCGCAGTCAAGAACCTTTTCTCCGCCTGTTACATAATTTTCAAGTGTCTGCAAGCAAAGACGGGTTGTATTGTGAGTACCTGAGCCAAAGGCAAGACCGGGCTCAATGGAAAGAACCTTTCTGCCCTCGGCATCGTAATCGTCTATCCAAAGAGGTCTTATGAGAAGTCTTTTGCCGATTTTCATCGGCTTAAAATACTCTTTCCAGTTGTTTTCCCAATCTTCATTTCGGCAGGCGTTGTGCTCTATGGTATGCTCAATATTCTCGGCAATGAAGCGCTCACGCAAAAAGGAAATTGCCTCGTTATAATTCTCTTCAGGTGAAATGTAGATATGAACGTACCCTACGCTTCTGTCCTTTGCAAGCAAATCTTCATCTATAATGTCAATATTTGCAATTTCAAGGGTTTCCTCTTCAAGCGTACGGTAATCTTCAATGTAAATGCCGTAAGGCACTGCCATGCTTGCAATGTCCGAGGCTTTGTCAATGTCGTCTGCATTTATTCTTATTTTAATTTCAGTCCATTCAGCCAATTTTTTATCTCTCCTTAAACAAAAAGCAGAGGTCAGTCCTCTGCTTTCCATTTGCATTTTAGCTTTGTCAGATCTGCTCTTTAACCTTAGCAGCCTTACCCACTCTATCACGAAGATAGTAAAGCTTGCTTCTGCGAACACGACCGTGTCTGACAACGTCAACCTTTGCAACGTTGGGTGAGTTAACGGGGAATACTCTTTCAATACCAACACCGTAAGAAACGCGGCGAACTGTGAAAGTTTCGGAAACTCCGCTGCCCTTCATTGCAATAACGGTTCCTTCGAAAACCTGGATTCTTTCTCTTGAACCTTCAACGATTTTAACGTGTACTCTTACAACGTCACCGATTTTGATTTCGGGCTTGTCTTCCTTAATCATGCCCTCTGTGATTACTTTTAATGCGTCCATAACTAACCTCCGTATTTTTTTCAAGCGTTCGTGCCGACAATAGCAGAGGACCACCCGAGATTATAAGTTATTTTACGACAACTGCCGCAAATGCCTAAATATAATAACACAAAGAAAATGTAAATGCAAGTATTTTTTTAAAGTTTTTAGTCAATTTCGATTTTAAAGCAAATGGGGTATTCGGAATTGAAATTACCGTTAGCTTTGATAATCAATTTATCGCTGTTTCTTTCAAACTCTAACCTTTCACCTGTTGAGAGCAAAGAAACGGAATTAACTATAAAATCATGACGGTTTTTCTTTGCAAGAATATTTATTTCGGCATTCTTTCCGTTCGGTCTCATTTGGAAGGCATAAATACAGCCGTTTTTATACGTAAATCTGAAATCTTTTTCAGTAAACGGCTTTTCGTTATAATCCTTAAAGTAGCCTTCTTCGGCGTTTACTTCTCCCTCGCCGAAGGTTTTCCAAAAGGTTGTGCCGTATATACCCTCGCCGTTTTTATTAAGCCACTTACCCGTTTCAAGCAACACGGCAGTTTCCTCTTCCGTAATAGTTCCGTCTGCTTTGGGGCCGATATTTAACAAAAGCATTCCGTTTTTACTTACAATGTCAATTAAATCGGTAATTATTTGATAGGCACCTTTAAAATCGTTATCGGTAATATATCCCCACGATTTTTTACCGATTGCGGTGTCTGTCTGCCACGGCACGGGGGAAATGCCCGTTAACGCTCCTCGCTCAACATCATAGGTTGCCACGGTCGGCGGAAAGGCCTCGTGCTTGTAATTTATGGTTACCTCACTGCCCCACTCATCTGCTCTGTTATAGTAATATGCGCAAAGCTTTTTAAGATAGGGCTTAAAGCCGTGATTATGTATCCACCAGTCAAAATAGAGAATTTTCGGTTGGTATTTATCAATAAGCTCGCAGGTACGGACAAGCCAGTCCTCAAGCCAATCGGTATCGGGGGCTAAGGAATAAGTATCCGCCGTCGTAGCGTGAAGAACGCCTTCATTCCATTCGGGACAATGGTATGCAGGGCCGTAAAAATCTCTGTAATTTTCGTTGTTTACGTCACTGTCAAAGGTTCTGCCCATATTCATAAAGAAATAATGCTCTGCCCTGTGGGAAGATGCGCAAAAGGTTAAACCGTTTCTCTCGCAAGCGCTTTTAATTTCCCCTGCAACATCTCTTTTCGGGCCCATTTCCTTTGCATTCCAGCGGTTAAACTCGGTTTCATACATGGCAAAGCCGTCGTGATGCTCGCAAACGGGCATAACGAATTTTGCACCCGATTTTTTAAATAGCTCTATCCACCGGTCAGCATTAAATTTTTCTGCCTTGAACATAGGGATAAAATCCTTATATCCAAAGGTCTTCTGGTCTCCGTAAGTCTTTCTGTGGTGTTCAAATTCACCGCAGGATTTATCGTACATCGCCCTTGAATACCACTCGTTGCCGTAAGCAGGCACGCTGTAAATCCCCCAATGGATAAAAATTCCGAATTTATCACGGTAATACCATTCGGGCGTTTTGTGGTTTGAAAGCGATTGCCAGTTATCCTTGTATTTTCCGTTTTTTATAACTTCGTCTATCTGTTCAAGATACTGCTGTTTGTTCATTTTTATCTCCCTGCGATACATCATTTGCACATAATGATATTAAAATTTATATCTGTGCACAGTACCGCTCCTTTCTTTAATCGGCATATTTAACTGTGTAAATATTATTATTTCTTATCGGCTCTGTTTTTTCCTTGAAATTGCTTTTCAATATGGCAGTGCTCTTTTACGCACAACAGTTTTTCCCCCGAAAAATCAAGTTCAATAATATAGGGCATCCAATCTATAATACGCAGAAAATCATTGCATCCGAATTCTGAATTATAAAAATTCAGAATTGAACTGAGGGCTGTTCCGTGTGTAGCAATCACAACATTTTTTCCGTAATTATCTTTCAATATTTCTGTCAGTGCATCAATATTTCTTTTTTGCACCATATTGATTGATTCTCCGTTTTCCTCTCTGTAATCAAAATCTTTCCATCGCTTATGAAACATACCGAATTTGTTTCCGCCTATGCCCTTTTCCCTCTCTCGCAGTCTTTCATCAGTAATAATTCTTTTACCGTAAAATGAGGCAGCATTACTTATTGTATCAATGCTTCTTTTATAAGGGCTGCTGTAAAACACATCTATTTCTTTATCTTTCAAAAAATCCGTCACTATTTCAGTATCTTTTTCGCCTTCGGCTGTCAGCGGTCTGGTTCTGTCATCTTCAAAGCTATGTTCCGGCTGTGCATGACGAACAAAATACACTTTAGTTATATTTTTGCATTCCATTAAAGTCACCTAAAAAATTTTATTGCATTTACCGCCATTCCGTAAGCTCTGCGGTGTAGGATTTCAGTTTGATAATATCAACGCTGTCGGCATCAGTATCCGTGCCGTCAACGATTTTTCCTATCAAAAGAGCAGGGTT
>JAFLUN010000013.1:0-19765 GCA_022508785.1 Oscillospiraceae bacterium | reverse complement strand
TGTCGGCATCAGTATCCGTGCCGTCAACGATTTTTCCTATCAAAAGAGCAGGGTTGATATTATTCTGCATTCCCGAGGTCAGCGTAATATTCAAAACCGTATTTTCGTTTTCCGTATCTACTGAATATTTAAGGATTTTGTCTTTTATATCGACTTCTTTTTCAACCTTACTTCTTCCCTGCTTAACTTTCTTCATTACCGTTATTTCATCGCTTGAAAGAACAGCGTTTGCACGGGAAAATAAGTTTTCATCTGCATTATTGAAGATAATTTTGTAATCCGCCCATGCAATTTCCTGTGGGGACAAACGGGGCGGCGCGATTTTTGAAATATGAATATCGGGCGGTAAGGCGCTGTCAAGACGGTACGCTAATTCGTCTAAATCCTCTTCCTGCATAAGTCTTATATCCACGGTTTCGCAGTAGCTTTCAACGCCCAAGGAAAGAGGCATTGCAAAGGTTAAAAAGGCGTGGGGATTAAACCCTTCCGTAAACCAAATGGGAATTTTTGCACGCTTAATAGCTCTTGTGAAAAGATGCACCGTGTCAAGATGTGAAATAAACTTTGCCATTCCCGTTTTTTCATAAAATACACGGACATCGGAGTACCATTTAATCGGTTCGGGCATCACACTTACCTCCGTTCAGTTTATTGGCGCCGCAGGCGGAACATTTAATTCGGCAGTGAGGGGTTGTCTCACTCTTGTGGGCCTTTTTATTCTCTTCAATAAGAAATTCCTTACGGATTCCGTAATCCATAATATCCCACGGGAACACTTCGTCGTAGCCTCTTACTCTGTTTGCATAAAACTCTGGCGTCAAGCCGCATTCGTTAAAGGCCTCGAGCCAATTATCGAAATTGAAAAATTCATCCCAACTGTCAAACTTGGAGCCTTTTTGCCACGCCTTGTAAATAACCTGACCCAGCCTTCTGTCGCCCCTTGCGAAAACGCCCTCAAGTACGCTTGTTTTAGATTCGTGATAACTGACTGAGACTTTTCGGCTGTGAACGGATGAAAGCAGATGCTTTTGCTTTTCAATAAGGCTCTCGGGTGTGTCCTGAGGCTCCCACTGAAACGGAGTAAAGGGCTTCGGAACAAAGGAAGCACAGCTTACAGAAACGGAAACTGCTTTACCCTTTTGCCTGTCGGGCGTTTTGTAATAAAGGTCGACAACCTTTTGAGCCAAATCGGCAATGCCCGTAATATCTTCCATAGTTTCTGTGGGAAGTCCCATCATAAAGTAAAGCTTAATGGAGCTCCAACCGCCTGCCCAAGCCATTGAGGCTGTGCGTTCAACGTCTTCTTCCGTAACATTTTTATTTATCGCATCACGAAGCCTTTGCGTACCTGCCTCAGGTGCAAAGGTAAGACCGCTTCGGCGGATTTTTTTGAGTTCGTTTAAAAGCTCGTCCGAAAAATTATCAACTCTAAGAGACGGGAGTGCTACATTGATTTTTTCAGGCAACGCCCATTGAAAGAGTTTGGGAATAAGGGTGTCAATCTCTGAATAGTCGCTGGTAGACAGCGAGCAAAGGGACACCTCTTCATATCCCGTTGCATCGCTTATTGTATGGCATTGGCGGTCTATGGTGTCTGCGCTTTTCTCACGAATCGGGCGGTAAATAAAGCCTGCCTGACAAAATCTGCAACCGCGAATACACCCACGGAACACCTCGCCTATTGTTCTGTCCTGCACAACGTCAATAAACGGAACAACAAATTTTTCGGGATAATGGGCATTGTTTAAGTCGGATATAATTCTTTTTTTAACGGTTTTGGGAGCGGTTTCACGGTTTTTGTATTCCTTTACCGTGCCGTCGCCGTTATATTCAACGTCATAAAATTCGGGAACATAAACACCCTCAATTTTTGCGGCTTCTCTTAAAAATTCAAGCCTTGTTGAGCCTTTTTCTTTATGCTCGATAAGCAGGTCAATAAGCTCGTTTGTGACCTCTTCGCCCTCGCCGGGAAGGAATATATCGATAAAATCGGTTATGGGCTCGGGATTGCACACACAAGGGCCGCCTGCAATGATAATCGGAGTAAGTGATGTTCTGTCCTTTTTAAGAACGGGAACACCGCCGAGATCCAGCATATTGAGAACGTTCGTATAGCTTAATTCATACTGCATTGTAAAGCCGATAAGGTCAAAGTCGCAAATTGGGTCTCCGCTTTCAAGTCCGTAGAGCTTAACGCCGTTCTCCCTCATAAGCTTTTCCATATCCTCCCAAGGTGCAAATACCCTTTCGCACCAAGCGTCATCCCTTGCATTTACCAAGCTGTAAAGAATTTTAAGCCCTAAATGGGACATACCTATTTCATAGCTGTCTGGGAAACAAAAGGCGTATCTCAGCTTAATATTCTCTTTATTTTTTATTACTGAATTGAGCTCACCGCCCGTGTAACGGGCAGGCTTTTGAACTTTTTTAAGTAACGGTTCAACTTCCTTTTTTACCATAAGAAACCTCGCAAAAAATAATCTAATTTATTTTACTACATTTTTATGATTATTTCAACATTCCTCTTTTGAAAACATTGAAAGCGAGAGCATTAAAGCGATTATGAGCATTGTGAAATTATAGCGGGTTATGTAAAGCACATAAACGCCGTAAGAAAACATAAGCAAAATAAAAATTACTGACGACATTGCAAGAATATTTTTTGCCGTTTTATATGAGGAAAAGTGCGATACGGTAAAATAGAGAACCTTGCCGCCGTCAAGCCCTTTTATCGGCATTAGGTTGAATATCATTAGAATAAGATTTACCGATGCCGCATTTATTGCTTTTGCATTTCCGTTTTGAGAATAAACAAGTACGAAAATTAAAAACAGAATGAAATTAAAAAACGGGCCTGACAGGGCTATAATAATTTCTTTTGCTAAACTCACGCTCGTTTGGACTGTCCTTTTAATGTTTATACCCGTAAGCTCAAAGGACACGCTTTGAGGCGCGTTTCCTAAGGCGGTCATTGCTAAAATATGCCCCGTTTCGTGAAAAAGCGAAAACAAAACCGCATATAAAATATTTTCTGTGCGCAAAGACAGCATAAAAGTAATCAGCGCTAAAAAGTGCCAAGTCACATAAATGGGTGTTTGGTTTATTTTAAATCTCATTTATAAAAGTGTCGGGAGAGGCTCACACACTCTCTCCCGTAATTTCTTCAGTATTTTCTTCATTATTTTCTATATTGTTTATGGGCGCAAAGGTTTCTTTTGCGGTGTTTTTTATTGTGCCGAGCACCTCGGAAACCGCCATATCGGTCTTTTTGATATCGCTGTAAAAGTTACTAATATTTTGCGCAACACCGCCACCCCTTCTGCTTATTAAAAACAAAATCAGAATTATAACTGCGCCTAAAAGGAGTTGCAATGTCAGTAATTTTGTTTTAACGGGCGTTTCCGTCTGTTTTTTATTGCGCGGTCTTCTTGTGTTTTCCCCTCTTCTAAAATTTTCCGCTCTTCTTGTGTCTTCCCTGTTTTCCATTATTTCTTCATTCATATTTAATCACCCTGTTATTTGGCTTTTGTACGCCGTTCCTTTCTACAATGATAATATGAATTTTTTTATCTTTTAAGAACTTTTGAAAGCGATTTAAATTCACAAAAAATCACCGACACACAAAAAGCGTGTATCGGTGAGTAAAAATATTTTTCTTATTCTTCTGTATTTTCGGTTTCAGTTTCGGGAGCGGTATTCTGCTCTTCAGTTTCCTCGGTTTTTTCTTCAAAAACTTCCTCTTCCTTAGGCTCGGGCAAAACGCCGTTTTCCATAAGAGAATTAAACTGCTCTTCGTTGATTTTTTCTAAGTTTACAAGGGTTTCGGCTACAAGATGAAGCTTATCAATATGCTCGTTCAGGATGGTTTCCGTGCGGTTATAAGCATTTGAAATTATCTTTTCAACCTCTTCATCAATAGCCGCGGCAATTGTTTCGGAATAATTGCGTACATGGTTGTAATCCTTGCCGATAAACACCTCATCGTTACCGCCGCCGAAGGAAATTGGGCCCAGCTTTTCGCTCATACCGTATTTTGTTACCATACTTCTTGCAAGCTCAGAGGCACGCTGAATATCGTTTGACGCGCCCGTTGAAATGTCGTTAAATATGATTTTTTCAGCAACTCTGCCGCCGAGAAGACCTACGATATCGTCAAGCATTCTTGATTTCATAAGGTGCATTTCGTCTTTTTCAGGCTGATACATTGTAAATCCGCCTGCCATACCTCTCGGTACAATTGAAATGTGTGTAACAGGGTCACGGTTCTGGAGATAATATGAGGAAACTGCGTGGCCTGCCTCGTGATATGCCGTAATTTTTTTATCCTTTTCGGTTATCTGCTTTGACTTTTTCTCGCTGCCGATAACTACCTTCATTGTGGCTTCTTCAATTTCTGACATAGTGATAGCCATAAGCTTACGCTTTGCGGCAAGCAAAGCCGCTTCGTTAAGAAGGTTTTCAAGGTCAGCGCCCGTAAAGCCAACAGTTTCAGCCGCAATAGCACGAAGATTAACATCAGGCGCTAAGGGCTTGTTTTTAGCGTGAACCTTGAGAATTTCTTCTCTGCCTTTAACATCCGGGTAACCTACCGTTACCTGCCTGTCAAATCGTCCCGGTCGCAACAGCGCAGGGTCAAGAATGTCAGGTCTGTTGGTTGCCGCAATTACGATAACGCCGGAATTTACGCCAAAGCCGTCCATTTCAACGAGCAACTGGTTAAGCGTCTGCTCACGTTCGTCGTGACCGCCGCCCATACCTGCGCCTCTGTGCCTGCCGACAGCATCAATTTCATCAATAAATATGATAGCAGGCGAATGTTTCTTTGCCTCGTTAAAAAGGTCACGCACACGGGAAGCGCCGACACCTACATACATCTCAACAAAGTCAGAACCCGAAATTGAAAGGAAGGGTGCGTCTGCCTCACCTGCTACTGCTTTTGCAAGCAAGGTTTTACCGGTACCGGGAGGGCCGACAAGGAGTACGCCTTTAGGGATCCTTGCGCCGAGCTTGTTAAATTCTTCGGGATTTTTAAGAAATTCGACAATTTCCTGAAGCTCTTCTTTTTCTTCGTCTGCGCCTGCTACTTGGTCAAAGGTTACCTTATTTTTTTCATCGTCCCCGCGCTTAACACGCGCTCTGCCGAAGCTTATTGCTCGGTTTTCTTCATTGTTGACCGTATTGTTCATCTTTTTGAGCATTACGACCATGAAGATAAGCACTGCACCTGACAGAACCGCAAGGGGCAAAATGCTTGCCCACCAGGAGTTTGAAGAGCCTGCTTTATAGTTCATTTCTATTTGCGAATCAGGATGCTCAATATTGTATTTATGAACCGAATCGTGAATATCTGACAGGAAAAGGTTCACGTTCGGAACGGTGTATTTTTTCGTTTCCTCTTCGCCGCTGAGCTTATAGGTTAACGCTCCGCTTGAGAGATTAAGCTCATACTCCGTAACCTGACCTTTGTCAAAATATTCGACAATCTGATAATATTTAATGTCTTTCGTGTTGTTGCCGTAATAGAAATACATTACTGCAATAAAGCACAACGGAATGACGATATACGGTATCAGTACTTTCCAATTTCTCTTTTTCAATGGTTTACACTCCTGTTTTTATTGATATACTGAAGGCTTTAACACGCCGATGAAAGACAGATTTCTGTACTTTTCATCATAGTCTAAGCCGTAACCTACTGCAAAAGCGTCAGGAATAGTCGTTCCTGCGTAATCGGCAGTAATGTCTGCCTTTCTGCGTTCGGGCTTGTCAAGCAACGTGCAAATTCTGATGCTTGCAGGGTTGCGTGCAAGTAAAAGCTTTTTAAGATAAGAAAGCGTTACGCCGCTGTCAAGAATATCCTCAACAATAACTACGTCTGCACCCTCTATAGATTCGGTTAAATCCTTTATTATCTTAACCTCGCCCGACGTTTTTGTTCCTGAGCCGTAGCTTGAAACTGCCATAAAGTCAATTTTGCAAGGGATTTTTATGGCACGCATTAAATCTGCCATAAAAATTACAGAGCCTTTTAAAACGCTTATAAGAATTAAATTTTTGCCCTCGTAATCCCTTGAAATTTCTTCGCCCAGTCTTGCTACTATATTTTTAAGCTCATCTTCTGAAATTAAAATCTCAGAAATATCATTTCTCATTCAAATCCCCTATTCTTGTAAATTCTATTGCCCTGTCTGTATCATTTGATACGGCGCATCTCTCGCTGACACCGAAGCCTTCGAGCCAAACTATTCCTTCGTCATCCGCCAAAACCGCAATTTTACGCCTTAGTGACACGGGAATTTTTTTCTCGTTAAAAAGCCCCTTCAGCGTTTTAGTGACTTTTCGTTTATAAAGCTTTACGCTCTCGCCCGGAATCCTTGAACGAATTTTCAGGCACCCTATAATTTTATCACAGTCAATCAAATTATTAAAGGTGTGTTTATGAATATTTTGTAAATCTTTTTTTGAGAAATTCAAAATTTTAAAATCTCCGCAGGGAGTTTTTACCGAATCTGTAAAATCATTCACAAAAACACAAAAATCGGGAATATTTTCCGCCTCACCGAAAGAAAGCACGCCTCGCTCGCACCTTGCCGTGTTTCCGCTGACAGACGCCTTCCCGCCGTGTAAAATTATGCGGTCCAAAAGCTCAATATGCTCACGGGAAATATCGTTTACACTCTGCTCTTTGAGTATCTTTGAAATTGCACGGAAGCGCAAAACCTCGTGTGCATTTTTCAGCTTTTCAATATAATATACATTATCTTTTCTGCACCCGTTTAAAAGTTTTTCTGTTTCTTCTTTGATATATGCGTTTTCTGATTCGAGTGAGCTTTCACATTTTAAGAATGCTCTTTGAAAGGACGGGTTGAGCTCAAACATTTGCGGAATTAAAAAATGTCTGATTCTATTTCTCGTGTAATCGTCGCAGTTGTTTGTGCTGTCTGTAATATATGTTAAACCGTTTTCGGTTAAATACTCTTCAATTTCCGCCCTCGTTGTGTCAAGAAGAGGGCGAATATAATTGCCTCTTACATAAGGGATTGATAAAAGCCCAGAAGCTGACGCACCTCTTGACAGATTAAAGAAAAACGTTTCCATTCTGTCGTTAAGATTGTGTGCCGTTGCGAATTTGTCAAACCCGAAGCTTTCGAAAACGGCATATCGCAAACGCCGTGCGCAGGTTTCTAAGCTCTCGCCCGTTTTTTCAGCCTCTTTGGGCACGTCTACCGTAACCGCTTCAAAAGCAACGCCTAAAGCTTCACAAAGTTTCTTTGTAAAGAGCATATCCCTGTCTGCTTCTTCGCCCCGTATTTTATGATTAACATGAACGGCGGTAATGCTTTCGACGCCTAAAGCAGTTTTATTCTTAACAAGAAAATGCAACAGAGAAACAGAGTCTGCTCCGCCTGAAACACCCACGCCGATTTTGTCGCCGCGGGAAATCATATTGTGTTTTTTTACGGTTTCAATGACTTTATCTGTCATCTCGTATCCTCTCAAGAGTTGAATACATTGTAAATTCGGGATTCCAAGCAACCTCAACGGTTTGCGTTTCGCCGTGTCTGTTCTTGGCGATTATAATTTCACCTATATTTGCCACAACATTTTCCGGTTCTTCATTGTTTTTGGGACCGTTGTTGTAATAATCCTCACGGTGAATCATAAGTACAATATCCGCATCCTGCTCAATAGAGCCCGATTCACGAAGGTCTGTAAGCTGCGGACGGTGATTGTCCGACTTTGCGGCAGTACGCGAAAGCTGTGAGCAGGTAACAACTGGTATGTTAAGATCCTTTGCCATTATTTTAAGACTGCGGGTAATTTCCGAAACCTCGTTAACACGGTTTTCGTTTCGCTTTGTACCGTTCATAAGCTGAAGGTAGTCGATAAATACGCAGTCAACATCCTTCATTCTCTGCACTCTTGCCTTCATTTCGGGAACTGTTATACTGGTTGTATCGTCAATATAAAGCTCAGCATTTACAAGGGTTTGAAGAGCCGTGCCCATTTTTTCCCAATCGGCGTCATTAACCTGCCCCGTGCGAAGCTTATAGCTGACAATTCTCGCCTCAGTTGAAATTATACGCTGAGCCAACTGCTCCTTGGACATTTCCAGAGAGAAAAAAAGAACCTTTCTTCCGCTCACGGCGATATTTCTTGCAATATTAAGAGCCAGCGCAGTTTTACCCATACCGGGGCGAGCGCCCACAAGAATTAAGTCCGAACGGTGAAATCCGCCTGCAAGGTACCTGTCCAGCATAGAAAAGCCTGTAGAAATTCCCAAATACTGCTCTCGAACGGCAGGGTCGTCCTTATTAAGATTATTAAGTCTTTCAAAAACGTCATTTATTATAATGTCGGAAATTTTTGACGGGCCTGAGGTAGTTTTGCCGCGTCTTATGTCATAAATTTTCTGCTCCGCCATATCAAGCAGCGTTTCTGTGGGAGTTGTCTGAGCATTTGCTTCGTCAAGCACCTCAGAGCAAGCCGCCATAAGAGTGCGGAGATAAAATTTATCAACTATTATATCAGCATAGCTTGCAACGTTCTTGGTTGAAGGAACCGAGTCGGCAAGCTTCATAAGATAAGTTTTGCCGCCGATGTCATCGTAAACACCGTCTTTTTTCAATTCTTCAAGAACTAAAAGCGGGTCGATTTTTCCGCCGAGCGCATCAATTTTAACTATTGTGCTGAAAATGCTCTGATGCTGCGGAAGATAAAAGTATTCAGGCTTTACTCTGTCCTCTACCGTGTAAAGACACGGCGGATCTTTAAGAATTGCACCGAGTACCGCCTGCTCAGCTTCAAGGCTGTAGGGCTCGCCTGCCCCTCCCGTCAGAGCAGAAATTCTTTCACTCATAATTTTCTCCCCATTTAGCTTTCAGATACGGAAACCGTCATTTCAGCCGAAATATTCTGATAAAGCTTTACATCTATTTTGTATGAACCAAAAGCTTTAATGTCATCCATTGTGATTTTACGCTTGTCTACGTCAACTGCATACTGCTTTTTGATTTCAGCGGCAACGTCCTTTGAGGTTACTGAACCGAAAAGTCTGCCGTTTGTGCCTGCCTTTGCAGTAAGCTTTATTGTTTTACCGTTAATTTTTGCCTTTGATGCATTAGCCGCGGCAATTTCCATATCAAGCTTGTGCTGATTTGACTGCTCACGGTTGCGAAGCTCCGTAAGGCTTTGCGCATTTGCCTCAACAGCAAGTCCCTTCGGGAAAAGGAAATTTCTGGCATAGCCGTCGCTCGCCTTAACCTTTTCGCCTTTTTTACCAAGTCCTTTAATGTCTGCTTTAAGGATTACTTCCATACTCTTCTCCTCCGATTATCTATTCGTTTAATGCTTTAACTGTTTTATTGATTTTTATCTGTAAAAAGCTTTTCAATGAAATATTAAACAGATGTAATTATAGGCAATACCATAGGACTGCGCTTTGTTCTGTCATAAAGAAGCCTTGAAACATCATCACGCATACGGTTTCTGATAACGCTCCAATCGACGTATCCGTCATGTATGCACTCGTCAATAACTATTTGCGCAACAAGCTTTGCCTCGGAAATGAGCTTTTCTGAATCGCGCACAAACACAAAGCCCCTTGAAATAACGTCAGGACCCGAAACGAGCTTACCCGTTTCTTTTTCAATTACGGCGCTGATAATCATAAGCCCGTCTTCTGCCAAACGCTTGCGTTCTCTTATAACCGCATTGCCAACGTCGCCTACGCCGTATCCGTCAACAAAAACCTGACCTGCGGGAACATCCGCAACTGCGGTCATTTGCCTTTTGGTAAGCTCAACCTGCTTGCCGTTATCGGCAATAAAAATATTTTTAGGGTTAATTCCTACACTTTCAGCCAAATATGCGTGTTTTTGCAAATGCTTTTGCTCACCGTGGACGGGTATAAAGAATTTAGGCTTTGTAATGCTCAGCATGAGTTTCAGCTCTTCCTGACAGGCGTGCCCCGAAACGTGAACGTCATACATTCTTTCGTAAACAACCTCGGCGCCCCGTTTTAACAGCTCGTCAACTACCTTGCCGACGGTTTTTTCGTTACCGGGAATAGGCGTTGCGGAAATAATAACGCAGTCACCGCTTCCGATTTCAACTCTTCTGTGCTCGGAAAAAGCCATTCTGTAAAGGGCGGACATCGGCTCGCCTTGGCTTCCCGTAGTTATAATTACAAGCTTATCATGAGGATAGCGTGAAATTTGGTCTATGCCGATAAGGATACCTTCGGGAACCCGCAAATATCCAAGCTCGGACGCAGTTGCAACCACATTTTCAAGGCTTCTGCCCGAAAGAGCTACCTTTCTGCCCACCGTTTCGGCGGCATCAATAATCTGCTGAACTCTGTGAATATTTGAGGCAAAGGTTGCAACGATAAGCCTTTTTCCGTCTGCCTTCGGGAAAAGTCTCTCAAAAGATTCGCCAACGGTTCGCTCACTGGGAGTAAACCCGGGGCGCTCTGCGTTAGTTGAATCGGAAAGCAAACATAAAATACCTTTTTCGCCCAGCCTTGCAATACGGGCAAGGTCAATAACCTCACCGTCAATGGGAGTGGTATCAATTTTAAAGTCACCCGTTTGCAAAATAACCCCTGCCGGAGTGCTGATGGCAAGCGCCAAAGCGTCTGGAATTGAGTGATTAACGTGAATTGCCTCAACCTCAAATGCGCCCAAAGATACCTTGCCCTTCGGCTTTATTTCGTGAAGCTTTACTTTATCAAGGATTTTATGCTCCTCAAGCTTGCTTTTAATAAGACCGATAGTAAGCTTTGTGCCGTAAACGGGAATATTGTAATTCATTAAAAGAAACGGCAAACCGCCGATATGGTCTTCGTGGCCGTGGGTTATGAATATACCTTTGATTTTATCTTTATTTTTCTCAACGTAAGCAAAATCGGGAATAACCAAATCCACACCCAGCATTTCGGGTTCCGGGAAGGCAAGACCGCAGTCAACTAAAATCATATCCCCTTCGCTTTCGTAAAGGGTCATATTTTTGCCGACCTCGTTAAGACCGCCTAAGAATGCAATTTTAACGCTTTTTTCGGGTATTTGCTTCTTCGGCTTCTGTTTTTTATCGTTATTCATTTTTGCAATTTGCTTTTGGTTTGTTTTTCTGTTATGATTTTGCGATTTTTTTGTTTTTTGGCTCTTTTGTGCTGCGTTTTCGGTGCGCTTTTTGTTTTTATTCGTTTGCTTCGCACCGAGTGAGCGTTTTTCGGCTTTTTTATTTTTATTTTCAGCCATACTGTCCTCCGTAAAAAATTTCGTCTGAATACAATTCTGAATACAATTTTAATTAAATATATGTAAAAATTCCCATAGTAATACAATTATAATTGTCATATTATAATACTCCAATTACCTTTTATTGTCAAGAAATACCGTGCAGGTCTATGTAAATTTGTATTGAAATAATGTCTTTTCCGTGATAAAATCAATACATAATATACATATATTTTTGATAACTTGAAAAGAGTTTATACAAGAGGAAACGATATGTCGCTTACAAAAATTGAAATGTTTACTGACGGAGCCTGTTCGGGAAATCCGGGGCCCGGGGGCTGGGGCACTATCCTGCGGTGCGGAACCATCGAAAAGGAGCTTTCGGGCGGAGAAGCCAATACCACAAACAACCGAATGGAGCTTTTAGCGGTAATTAACGGGCTTTCTGCGCTTAAAAGAAAGTGTGAAGTTACGATTTACACCGATTCCCAATACGTTGTGAACGGGATTACGAAGGGCTGGGCGGAAAGCTGGAAGAAAAACGGCTGGCGGAAAAAGGATAAAAAGCCTGCCCTAAACGCAGACCTTTGGGATATGCTTTTAAATCTGCTCTCGGAACACGAATATTCATTTATTTGGCTTAAAGGACACGACGGGCACCCGGAAAATGAGCGGTGCGATGCCCTTGCGGTAGCAGAATCGCAAAAATTTTTAAAGTGATAAAAATTTTTAACTTTTTTAATTGATTATTTTTTGATATTATGATATTATTAAATTTGTATTATGAAATTAGGATGTGATGAACCGTGGATGAAACAAAAACCACTGTTGCCGAAGAGCTTGACGAAGCGGCTGTGGAGGCAGAGCTTGAGGCTCTTTCCACCTCAGACAGAAAATATCTTCGCCCGCGTGAGATTGTTGCTTTCCTTCTCACCTCTTTCGGTCAAAAGAATTTAAGCCAATACGTTAACGCATTCCGTCAGTTCTTTATTATCAGCTTCCTCGGAATGTCGGGCAGTACATACGGTATTATAATGTTTATCGAGTCAATCTACGATGCGGTTGACGACTCTATTTCAGGTCTTATTATTGACCGAACAAGAACACGCTGGGGCAGGCTTCGCCCGTGGCTTGTAGTTCCTACTCCATTTTGGGCAATCGCCAACGTAATGCTGTTTACGGCTCCCGTTTTCCTTGTTCACGAATGGCAAAAGATTGTTTGGGTTGTTTTTGCAATATTTGTTTACAACCTCGGTATGTCATATTTCGGCGCATGGACTATTATGCTTTACAACATTACGCCGAACACCAACGAGCGTGACTCTCTTATTGCAACGTCGAAATTTATGGAGCTTTTCGGAACATGGCTTCCGTCAATTGCCACCGTTTGCGTTTCGCTTCTTCCCAAAGCTACTAAAAACGCAGTCGGTATGCAGGACGTTTACACTTGGTTTGCAGTTTTCCTTGCTATAATTGCCGCATTAACTGCTTTTTACGGCTTTAAAAATATGCGTGAGCGCGTTCCCCTTGCCTCCCGTGAGCAAATGCAGGAAATCGGCGTTATTGAATCCTTTAAAAACGTTTTCAAAAACAGACCGATGTTTGTTCTCGTTCTTTCAGGCTTCTTTAACGGATTTAAATCTGTCGGAGTTGCAAGCGAAAGCTTCTATTGGATGCACAACTCAAAGGACCTTCTTCACGGTACAATAGCAGGTCTTTTCACAGGTGTTCCTGCTTACATTATGACGCCTTTAGCTCCCAAGCTTATCCGTAAATTCGGCGCTAAGAACGTTTGCGTAGGCTCAGGTATATTTGCAGGTATTGCATATCTTGCCACATTCCTTATCGGTCTTTGCGGCAACGACGGAAATGGCTTCCTTGTTGACTGGAAAGACGGCAACCCAATATTCAATATGGCAGTTATTGCTATTATGCTCACTATTTGCGGTCTACCCAACTCTCTTATGAACGTTGCAGGCGCAGTTTTGCAGGGCGACGTTTACGACTACAGCGAGTGGAAAACCGGCGCCCGTAACGAGGCTCTTGTTCAGACCGTTCAGAACTATTTCGGCAAAGCTGCAAACTCAGTTATCCAGCTTCTTTCAGGTGTTGTTATCACAGCAGTTGGATACGTTGCCCGTAAAGACGAATTCGGCAACATTATTGCTGAATCAAACCACAAGGTACTTGTCGGTTTCTGGGCAGTGTTCTGCCTGCTTCCCGCCATTGCAAGATTCCTTTACGGCATAACCCTTATGTTCTTTAACGTTACAGGTAAAACTAAAGAGCAGATGCTCAAAGACCTTGAGGTTCGCCGCCGTGAAAAAATCCAGATGATGGAAGCTAATGAAAATTCAAAAGACGCTTAACTCAAAATCTTAAATTGATTAAACCAATTTTTTCCGCTGAATTTACTGATAATTCAGCGGATTTTTTATGTAATAAGTATATTGCGAAAATCCCCTTAAAATTGTATAATAAATTATATTATAAAAAGTGAGGACAAACGCATGAAAAAAGGTATTACGTTTGATAAATCCAAAAAAGTTTTTCCGATTATTATAATGGCAATTGCCGTGTGTTTAGCCATTGCACTGCAAATTTTAAGGCTTAACCTTGTTGCAGTTGTAAACGTGGCGTTTATGTGCGTTATTTCAGCGCTTATAATACTCGGTGTACTCATTTTCAAAAAGCTGTATGTATGGTTCTTTGCAGGCTACGGCGTCTCTGCATTATCAATTGTGTTGTATTACGCTATATGGGGCGCAGACGCAGGCTTTGGCGCTTTCTCTTCGGGCAAAGCAGGCTGGAGCTCAACTGCAAAAGCGCTGTTTTCAGGTGCATCTAATTATAACTTTTTCGTAAGGCTGGGCGGTAACTTATTGCTCGTTCTCCCCTGCGCTATCGCCTTAATCGCTTTGTTTTTCGTGGGCAAAAAACAGTTTGCTAAAAAAGGCTTGCATTTTTCCTTAACAGCCATTTTAAGCGTTATTTTGGCAGGCACATCGGTTTTCTACGTGCTTACGATGAACCTTCGTTCAAAGCCCCATGTTGACCGTCTTTGGGAAGGTCATAACGATTATCTTGACGGCGTTGACAAGGCAAAAAGCGGAAGCCCGAACGTGCTTTTCATTCTTATGGACGACATGGGCTGGGGTGACACATCTCTTAACGGCGCAATTTACGAAACTCCCAATATGGACAGAATCGGCGAAGAGGGCCTGAATTTTGACAATTTCTATTCAAGCTATTCGGTTTGCTCACCTGCACGCTTTTCGCTTATGACAGGGCGTTATCCGTTCCGCGGATACGCCGACAACGTTATGTACCCCACTATTGATACACTTTCACCCTTTGCTTCAACACGAATTTTCAACTCTATTGAAATGGGCGCTAACTGCGACGGTATGCTGGGTGACGAAATCACCATTGCAGAGGTTTTCCAAAATGCAGGCTACAACACAGGCGCATTCGGCAAATGGCATTTGGGTGACTACGGCGAATACCTTCCAACAAATCAGGGCTTCGATTATTTCTACGGAAGCCACCACGTTAACGATATGACCCCGTTCTATCATGTTTCCGAAGAAAACGGTGAATATGAAATTATTCACGGCGCAGACGAAATGTTCCGCGACGGCAAAAAAGACCAAAGCAAGCTTACAGAGTGGATACATAAAGAAATGAACGATTGGATTACCGATCAGGTAACAAATACAGATGACCCGTTCTTCGTTTATTACGCTACTCCGTGGCCTCACGCCCCCGTTTTTGCAGGTGATGATTTTGACGGTGCAAGCGGTATGGGCACTTACGTTGACTGTATAACTGAGGTTGACTACTACCTCGGTCAGCTTTTCAACACCCTTGAAGAGCTTGGCGTTATGGATGATACAATTATTATATTCACAAGTGACAACGGCCCTGCTCTTGAAGGCTCTGTTAATGAACTTCGCGGCGGTAAATACTTGGCATACGACGGCGGTCAAAAGGTTCCTTGCATGATTCGCTGGGGCAATAACGGCGGTCTTTGGGAAGAGGGCACAACAATTACCAACAGCGCAACGCTTGTTGATATGTTCCCAACTCTTATTGAGCTTTGCGGAATTACGGGTGACGGTGGAAAGTCAAATTATCTCCCCTTTGACCGTGATATTGACGGCGTTTCAATGCTTCCGCTTCTCACAAAAGACGCTGTTATTCACACTCCCGACCACCCGATTCTTCATATGAAGCGTGAAAACTTAAGAGCAATTCAATACACGGTTCCTACAAGCAGTATTCTCTCCCGTGAAGAGTATGCCGATTATGAATATCCCATACTTAAAGACAATGAGTACATAACATTTAAGTATTACAAAAAGATTCAGAACGATAACTCTGCATTCTTCGACAAATACCGTAAGAACTGGCTTCATATTTTGAGTGACGATATCGGCGAAAACTACAACCGTTCGGTTACATACCCCACGGTTGCCAATGAAATGAACGAGAAAATTGACGAGATTGTGAAAAATCTTAAAGAAAACCGCAGAGGCATAAACGAAGAGTATTATAAGAATAAATAATTGAGGTGAAGTTATGCCGCCCCTTTCAATAATGATAAAGCCCGCCTCAAGCCTTTGTAATTTAAGGTGTAAATACTGCTTTTATCATAATGTTTCGGAAATTCGCGACGTTTACTCCTTTGGAATTATGACAGAGGAAACGTCTGAAAACATAATTAAAAAAGCCCTTGACTTTGCAAACGGCGAAAGCGTGGCATTTGCCTTTCAGGGCGGCGAACCGTTAATTGCCGGGCTCCCCTATTTTAAGCATTTTGTAAAAAAGGTTAAAGAAGAAAATAGGAAGGCCAGTAAAATTTATTTCAGTGTTCAGACAAACGGAACGCTTGTAACAGACGAATGGGCGCAGTTTTTTCATGACAACGGTTTTCTTGTGGGTCTGAGCCTTGACGGAGATTTTAAAAACAACAAATTCCGTTTAGATGAAAAGCGCCAAAATGCCTTTTATAAAATTTTGACTGCTGCCGAAAGGTTTAAACAGTATAACGTGGATTTTAATATTTTGACCGTTTTGACGGGACATTGCGCTGAAAATATTGATGAAATTTATAACTATTTTCGCAGTAAAGGCTTTCGCTATCTTCAGTTTATTCCGTGTTTGCGTCCGTTTGGCGACACAAGCGAAAATGAGCTTTATATGACAAATGAGCAGTATGCGCATTTTCTTATTCACTGCTTTAATTCTTATGTTAAGGACTATGTAAGGGGTCAATACACGAGTGTTCGGTATTTTGACAACCTTGTTCACCTTTACTTAGGAAACTCTACGGAGCAATGCGGTATGTGCGGCCATTGTATGCACCAATTTGTTGCCGAGGGTAACGGAAACATTTACCCGTGCGACTTTTACTGCACAAACGAGTGGCTTTTAGGCAATATTAACGATGAAAACGAGAATTTTGATACCCTTGCACACTCCACTAAGGCTATTGATTTTCTACGTGAGAGCCTTGAAACTCCCGAAAAATGCAAAAAGTGTAAATACTACCCTGTCTGCCGTGCAGGCGGATGCAAACGCACCCGTGAGGACAGAGATTACTGCGAAGCTTACAAGCAATTTTTCTCTGCCTGCCTGCCCTTGTTCAGAGTATTTATAAATGAGAAGAAACATAGGTGATGAGATAATGGATTTATCAAAATTCAGAGGCATTTTTGTTGCGCTCAATGCAATTTACGACGAAAACGATTGCATTAATCTTGAGGCAACGAAAGAGCTTGTTAAGATTTACCGTGAAAAAGGCGTTAAAGGCGTTTATGTGTGCGGCTCAACGGGTGAAGGGTTTCTTTTGTCCGCAGAAGAGCGTATGCAAATTGCAGAAGCTGTAAAAGAAGCCGCGGGAAATGACTTTACGGTTATTGTGCATGTTGGGTGTGCCAGCAGTAAAGAAAGCATTATTTTAGCACGGCATTCAGAGAAAATAGGCGTTGATGCAATATCGGCAGTTCCGAGTGTTTATTACCGTTTGCCTGCAAAAAGCGTTGAAATGCACTGGAATGCAATAATAGATTCAACGGATTTGCCGTTTATAATCTATAACATTCCTCAGCTAACGTCTTTTACCCTACCCTACGATTTATTTGAAAGAATGGCAAAGAATCCTAAGGTTATTGGCATAAAAAATTCCGAAGAACCAGTTTACAATATGGAGCGCTTCAGAACGATTGCAGGAAACGATTTTATAATATTTAACGGCTCTGACGAGCAATACCTTGGCGGTCGGTTAATGGGCGCAGATGCCGGAATCGGCGGAACATACGGCACAATGCCGGAGCTTTTCGTTCAGCTTGACAAATACATTTGTAACGGTGAAATCGAAAAAGCAAAAGAGCTTCAGTATAAAATAAATGACATCATTTTCGATTTGCTTTCCTGCGATTCGCTTTACGGCGCGGCGAAACAGGTTATATCTGTACGCTTTAATATTGATGCAGGTCAGCCTCGGTCCCCATTTTTACCCGTCAAATGTGACGAGAAAATATATGCAATAGCGGATAAAATTGAAAAAGCCGTTGCAGAAATTAACAGCAACGCATAATTGTAAATAATAGAATATAAAAAAAGCGATAGAGAATTTTCTCTGTCGCTTTTTTAGTTTAAAGTAGTAGCGTTTTTTAGACAGCACATCTCAGCTCCCTCTTTGAGGGAGCTGGCAAAGCGTTAGCTTTGACTGAGGGAGTTATAGTGAAAGAGATATTTTAATACTCCCTCAGTCACTCCGTGACAGCTCCCTCAAAGAGGGAGCGGAAAGATTTCCACACAAAATAAAATAAAAAACCGTTATGCTCAAAGGAAAGCGCAAGCGCGCAGCATAACGGTATTTTTATTTAATTCTTTTTGTACCGCAGGCGCAGAGTGTCTACACCTGCGGTCAAAGGTCAAATAAATTGAAAAGTTACTGTTTAGAATCAGGTTAATTATTTACCTGCGATTGTGATTGTAACATAATTGAGTGCGAACTCATCTGAGAAAACTGTCGGGATAGTGTCAGAAATTGCAACACCAATATTAGCTGTAGGAGCAGCATTTTCAGCTGCATTTACAGCAGAAGCAAGATCAAACTCTGTATTTGAAAGAGTTGCTGTAACATTGTTCAATTTAGCTGTCTTAGCTGTAGCATCAACTTCTACACCTGTAACACCGTTCTCTTTCCAAACAGCAGTTACGTCAATGCTGGTATTTGAGTGATTTGTAACTTTGATAACATCGCTAAGCTTATCCCATGAACCGTCCTCATACTGGTGAGTTGTAGTATTGTAATTAGCATCAAACGTGTATGTAAATACAGCACCTTTAGCATCAATATCTACCGCGTATACTACATTTTCTTCATCATCAGGATCAACATCCTCCGGACTTTCGGGCAATTTATCATTAATAAGTTTAACTTTAACTTCAGCATCTGCAGAATTATTATCTTCTGTCAATGGATTATCTTTATTGGCTTCAATTGTTGCATTAGCAGTTTCGGTAGCTGTTGCTGCAAAAGCAATTGTAGCCATTGAAAGTGCGAGCATGAGAGCGAGCACAATAGCTAAAAATTTTCTCATAGTTTGTTTCTCCTTTCAAAAAATGAATAAATTAAATTGAAAAATTGTTACTGTAAGAAATTAAATTACGGCTCAACATCAGCCATATTAATGCCTGCGATTGTGACTGTAACATAATCGAGTGTGAAGCCAGTATAAACTGAAGGTACAGTATCTTCAATTGTAACTGTAATGTCATTTGAAGGAACAGGATTTTCTTCAGTACCTGTATTAACAGATGAACCGAGATTGAATTCTTTGTTTGAAAGAGTTGCACTAACATTATTCAAAGAACCGCTGTTACCGTTCTCTTTCCAATCGGCAGTGATTTTAACTGCTGTGTTTGAGTGGTTTGTAACTGTGATGGGTGCAGAAAGTTTGTCCCAAGAACCTTTGTTATACTGATGAGATTCGGTATCGTATTCAGAATCAAATGTGTATGTAAATACAGCCTTAGAAGCGTCAATGTCTACCTTGTAAACTGCTACTTTAGAATCGGGGTTAACGTCATCAGGATCACCGGGGCCGTCTGGATAGTCAGGATCATCAGGATCTGTAGGTGCATTAAACACGTCTGATTTGATAACAATTTTAACTTCAGCGTCTTCAGAGCCGTTGTTCTCTTGTATTGCTGCAAAAGAAACAGTAGACATTGCGAAAACAAGTGCCAAAGCAAGCATAATAGCTACTATTTTTTTCATAATCTGTTTTCTCCTTTGAAAAATATTTTTTATTGCTACACTACTGCAGCCTTTGTCTGCAGTGTGATGTATAACCTTAGATGTCAGATGTTAGATTTTAGATGTCAAACATTGTGCAGTGACTAACATCTAACAACTAATGTCTAAAATCTAACATCTAAATTAGCGCAAAAACATCGTTATGTTCAAAGGAAGCGTAAATACGCAGCATAACGGTATTTTTGTTTAATCT
>JAFLUN010000012.1:28723-34314 GCA_022508785.1 Oscillospiraceae bacterium | reverse complement strand
CTCAAAGAAGGAGGATGTAAAGGCTGCTTGGCTCAAAGCATATTCTGATTATTTGCAAGCTGAGAACTTTATTACAGGTGACATTAGTAGTTATATCACGGAAGGTAAGGACGCAGACGGTAAAATCACTTTAAAATGGAAAATTGATGACGAAGATAAACCCGCTCACGACAGTGTTCTTGAGAGAATGGCAGAGCGTATCAACGACTTTGTTACCCACAACAACGGCTATCCTCTCGGCAGTTATCCCGACTACAGCGAGCTAGGCCCGGGTGGATTCAGACTGCTTGCAGACACGGCTAAAGGTCCAACAGAACACACGATGAACGATACCTTCTACAATCACCTTGTGAAGGCGGACCGAACCATTACGGCAGTGCTGACGAAGCAGGATACCCCGACGTTTGACGTCAGCCAAATTTTGCAGAAATCAAGCGGAGCGAAAGGCCGCGGTGCTTCAGCAACTGAGAACTTTGCATTGCAATCGGTCGTATCCCACGATGCAGAGCTGGATTGCTATGACGCAGACTATGAATATCATAAAAACGGAGGGACAAGAGGCGGAGCAGGTGACCCTCTCTCTCATAGTGCAGATTACCCAAATATCGACAATATCGGTGGTTGGGGCTGGACAAACGATAGCGATTTGTTCAGATTATATGCACAGGATATGAAAGAGGCCGATGACGGCACCTACTCCTATACATGGTTTTTCCAAACGAACGATAGCGAAGGCGGTTACTACCTGGATGCATTTGAGGTCAACGGCATACCTATAATGGTTCCGTTTTACCCTAAGTATAACTGGGACAATTCATATGTATTTCAGGGCGAGACGGAAAGAGCCGATGAAAAACACCCATACTATACGGAAACCACTCTTGCTGACGGCTCGATCCTCAGATTGGAATTTTTGTTGGGTTGGAATAATAGCAAGGGCGTACCACAGCGTCACTACCGAGTCACTGTTACCGGCGCGCGATCCAATGTCGTCGTTACGGGCTTTAATCTGATGACCGGCACGGGTGCTGACGAATTTGTTACCTACAACTTAGTTGGTGTATATTCAAACCAGAACGGGGAAAGCCAGACAGCTCCTGCAATCGAATATTACACTCAGAAAGGTGTTTGGACAAGAAAAGCGCAAGCGAATGTTATTGTTGATAGTGATTATCTCGGCATTGATTACAATGGTGGCGATGCATATAATCACGGCGCAAATATCCGCTTTAAGATTACCGAGGGCTACGGAAATCCCTACTATTCGTGGACGAACCGCCACGGCGATGTGATCAACGATCAAGCCTCAGCTACATTCGACGGAGACGGAAACATCACATCCACAAACGATATACTATCTCTTAAAGATGTTGAAGATGGAACGCTGCTGGATTCTCAGCACATCTATGACGGCGGAGACGGCTATTACTACATCCGCGTTACGAACCAAACCAATAAAAATACCGGTAAGAACTACAAGTTCGCCCTGCTTACTGTTGTCGCTCGTACTGTTAAATACACGGTGCGGTACACGCCGGAGTATGATAATGGCGAAGAGATTTGGGGCGGTTTTGTCATAGATCCTAACACCGGAGAAATGAATAAGCTGACAAAGGATTATGATTCTAATAATATACTTGATTTGGATATTAGCAGTATGCCAATGTATAATCATGATCCCGAAATTTGCGCTCTGTATGAGATGGCAAAGGACGAAACCGGTACAGTTCCTGATATATACAGTTCAATCCTGCATCAATATGATGATAATGAAGGTCCCTTTTACGACCTGATTTTCAACACCATGGCAACCATTGCCAATAACACATACGGCACCATCACTCCTAAGGATAAAAACAAAAATTACACGTTCGTGAACTGGATAGTGGTTGGTGAGGACTTTACGCCTGTACAAGATGCAGACGGTAACTATATCCAATTTCTCAGCGGTGCGATCGACTTTACCAAATATGCCCACTATGCTGTAAAGCACACCGCATTTGGAAATGCCGATACGGATATTCACGTTCTTCGTCTAATGCCGGTTTGGAAGCCGATAAACAATCCCTTCACTTACAACGTCGTTCTCAACTGGGTAGACAATTTGGGAAATATCCATGCGGATAGATTCAACGACTACTGGGATGAGGTTGTCACGGAAATGACCGTAGGCGGTCAGGTATATGTTTTCCTCAACAAGGATGCAAAGCCGCTTCGTGACTGGATCGCAAATCACCCCACCTACACTTTCTGGAACGATGTCAACAACGCCACTACCAAAGAAGAGATCGAAAAAGCACTTCAGGATTATCTTATAGATGGCAAAAATAATAAAAACTATGATGAAATTTTGGAAGCCTTATTAGTAGGTACAAACTACGAAGGGACTGTAAATGCCAGAGCAATAGAAGCAGATGGTGACGAAGCGTCTGAGTGGAACGACGTTTTCGAACGTCTGGGCAGGGACGTCTTCATCGTAAAAAAAGACGGCGGCGAGATCGGTATTTGGATGTACGAAGATAAGGGCGGTCTGGTTTTCCAAAAGGAAGTTAAGGAAGATTCGTTTATACCTGATGATGAGTTCTACTTCACCGTAACGAATGCAAAGGTAGGAGACGGTTATGCAACTCCTCTTAACGGAGAATACAAAGCGTATCCGCAATTCGTATACGATGAGGACGGAAATCCGAGAGACCGCACTGACGATGATGCATGGCTTGTTGAATTCAAGAACGGCGAAATCGTAAGTATAGACGGCAATAAAAAAGTTACTTACTTTACGCTCAAAGACGGTGAAGGAATTGAACTGTATGTTTCTGACGGAAAATATACCGTTGTCGAGCTTGGAAGTAAGAGCGGTAACTCCTATAAAACTTCGGTAACATTTAACTCCTCGGATGGTAGTGATCCTAAGGAAGGTTGGATTCTTCCTGATGACGGTCAACTTGTTGGCAGCGAAAAATCAGTCAGTGATTCAAGTGAAGATATTCAGCAAGTTTTTGCCACTGTTTATTTTGAGGTGGGTGAGAATAATGTGGTGCAAACCCTGACATTTACCAACTCCACCCTTTCGATGCGCATCAACTGTAAGGTGTTGGCGCCTGCCGGAAACAGCTTGTTGAAGCATAACTTTGGATACCAACTGCAATTCACCCTGCCGAGCGGAGAAACACCGTTGCAGGATGATGCGGGCTATTACTACAATGTGACTGCCTATCGGAAAACGGTGGGTGCAAATGACAAAATCAAATATGTTGCTACCTCTGGGAAGCTTCGGATGGTGTCGGAGGCGCAAACCGTCGCCCGTTCCCTCGGGACTCCCATCAGCCAGTTCGACGTAGGTGACAATGTCTGGTACGGTGCCCTTGACAGCAACAGTTCTGCATTCACCCTCAAAGACGATGATTATTATGTAATTGTCCTGCCTGCACCGAGCGATTCGGACAGCACGGTAAGCTACACGGCCATAGAAACCAAGCCAACAGATAGTGAAACTTGGCATTTGGACGGTGATGCGTATTCCCGAAGCGGCGAGCTAAAGCTGGGTGTTCAGACGGTAGAGACTTATGTAAATACTGTCAACGATCCCAGTATCTATGTCACCAAGAGGGTTGTTAGATCAGACGGCAAGCAAGAAATCGGCTCGTTCACGTTCACTGTGACACTGAGTGACACGACATATAACGATGCTAACTTTACAAACGGTGTGGCTACTTTCAGCCTGAAGGACGGCGAAAGTATGTTTTTGGTGTTGAATAAAAACCAAATAGGCAATACCTATACCGTCACGGAAGCGCCGAGCGGTGAATATACCATCAGCTCTACCAACGCCTCCGGCTCCATTGTAGACGGTTCGATGATTCAGGTAGATTTTATCAACACGTTGATCATACCCGGTCCCGGTTATCTTGTTATCACCGAAACCGGCGGCAAACCCGGCGACACCTTCCTTTATAAAATCACCAATACTTTAACCGGCGAAGAGTTGGTCGTATCCGTTCCGGGTGGCGGTGAAACTCTTGTATATTGTCCCGATGGAAAATATACGGTTGAGGAAATTACCGAATGGGCATGGCGCTATGAAGACGGTAAATGCAAGCAAACTATGCCGATATACGTCAACAGCTCCCATACTTTAGAAAGCCCGGCGCACGCTGATTTCACAAACGGGCGAAACAACAAAGTATGGCTCGGCGGTGAGAACAGGAAAAACAACCTGTTTGTTTTAACAAAAAAAGATGAAGAAACTAACTAAGAAAGGCTGATGCGGAATGAAACAAAAGAAACCACAGAAAACGTGGTTACCAATACTGATCATCGTAATTGCATTGATTGCGGTCATGTCTGCATTAGTTGCTGCAAAGTATATTAAAAATGCCGGTGATTTGGTAAATAAGTTCTCCCCTGCCGAATCTGTTACGCCTATAATTCACGAGCAGTTTGATAACAACGTAAAAGAAAACGTGTATTTTGAGGTTGGAGATACCGATTACCCCGTTTATGTAAGAGCAAAGATTATTTATACTTGGCAGGACAAAGACGGTATAGTTTATTTCTCTGAGCCGAAAGAGAATTCTGATTATACAATTAAGCTGAATTTGGCCGACTGGGAGAAAAAGTCTGACGGATTTTATTATTATAAAAATTCTGTTGCAAGCGGAAAAACTACTACTAATCTTATCAATAAATGCGAGCAGATAAAAGAAGCTCCTGTCGACGGATACACATTAAATGTGGAGATTATTGTACAGACTGTTCAGGCAGTCGGTTCTACGGACGGTGAGAACGGCGCAGCTGAAAAAGATGCATGGAAAGACGCTTGGAATCTTTCGTAACGAGTATTCAAGCTTGATTAAAATGATTTAAAAGTACAAGAGCGGTTCAAAAAGAACCGCTCTTTGTTTTTATATATTTTTCAATATAATTGAAAAAATCAAGCAATATTTGAATAGTTTTCAAAAAATGGTTTATTGTTTTTTTGTAATCTTTAAGTTATTATAGATTTAAGCTGATCAGTTAATTTAAAAAAATACACTGAAAGGACATAATTCCATGACAATTTATTTAAGTGAAAATTTAAAAAGATTAAGGCGTGAAAAAAATCTTACACAGGAAACACTTGCAGAGTTTTTAGGAGTTACTTTTCAAAGTGTCAGCAATTGGGAGAGGGGCGAAAGCTACCCGGATATTACAATGCTCCCCGAAATAGCAGGCTTTTTCAAGGTAAGTGTTGACGAGCTGCTGGGAATAAACAGAGCTGAAAACGAAGCAGAGATTGTAAAAGCGCTCCAAGAATATGACAATCTTACGGATACTGATTTAAAAGAAGAGCTGATAATTAAGCTTAAGAAAAAGTTCCCTAACGATTTCCGCGTGCTTTTAAGGTATATGACATATCTTGTTCATTTTAGTAAGATAACTCCTGAAATTACAGCAAAAATAATCTCTATATATGAAAACATTCAGCAAAACTGCAACACGGACAAAATCCGAATTTCTGCAAAAAGACACATTGCAGAACTGTACCGTGAACTTCTTGAAAAAGATAACAGCGGTATTACCTTTGAGGACTGTGAAAAAATTATAAATGA
>JAFLUN010000012.1:0-28623 GCA_022508785.1 Oscillospiraceae bacterium | reverse complement strand
TTTATATTACTGAAGATTTGCTTTGAGAGTTGCAAGACTTTCTTCAAGCTCAACGGGCACCTTGTCGCCGAACTTTGCGAAGAACTCTTCAATACCCTTTGCCTCTTCAGTCCAAAGGTCTTTGTCAACGTCAAGAATCTTTTCAAGTGATTCCTCTGTTACCTCGTCCTCAAGACCTTCAAGGTTGATGTCCTTTGCATAAGGAAGATAGCCGATAGCTGTTTCCTGAGCATCAACCTCACCGTCACAGCGTTTGATAATCCACTCAAGAACACGAAGGTTGTCGCCGAAGCCAGGCCACAAGAAATTACCCTCATCGTCTTTTCTGAACCAGTTAACGTTGAAAATTTTAGGTGCTTTATCGGGGTCAAGTGTCTTACCGATATCAATCCAATGCTGCCAATAATCAGCCATATGATAGCCGCAGAAAGGAAGCATTGCCATGGGGTCACGGCGAACAACGCCCACTGCGCCTGCGGCGGCTGCCGTTGTTTCAGAAGCCATTGTAGCGCCTACGAATACACCGTGATTCCAATCTCTTGACTGATAAACGAGAGGAGCGAGCTTTGCACGTCTGCCGCCGAATACGAATGCAGAAATCGGAACGCCCTGCGGATTTTCAAATTCAGATGAAAGGCAAGGACAATTCTCTGTGGGAGCTGTGAAACGTGAGTTGGGGTGAGCAAGGTTCTTGCCCTCTGCTTTCCATTCTACGCCGTTTGTCTTAATTCCTGTCCACTCCTCTGCATTAACGGGAGGATTCTTGTCAAGGCTTTCCCACCAAACTGTGTTATTGTCAAGATTTCTTGCAACGTTTGTGAAGATTGTGCCCTTCTTTGTAGCCGCAAGAGCATTGGGGTTAGATTTGTCATTAGTACCGGGAGCAACACCGAAGAAACCGTTTTCAGGGTTAATAGCGTACAGTCTGCCGTCGGGACCTTTTCTGATCCAAGAAATATCGTCACCAACGCACCATACCTTATATCCCTTATTTCTGTAGCCTTCGGGCGGAATGAGCATTGCAAGGTTTGTCTTTCCGCAAGCTGACGGGAATGCTGCACAAATGTATTTTACCTCACCCTGCGGATTTTCAATGCCGAGAATGAGCATATGTTCAGCCTGCCAGCCCTCATTCTTGCCCTGGTAAGAAGCAATACGGAGAGCAAAGCATTTTTTACCGAGAAGAACGTTTCCGCCGTATGCAGAATTTACTGAAATAATTGTGTTATCCTCGGGGAATTGGCAAATCCATCTGTTTTCAGGGTCAACGTCACACTTACAGTGAAGTCCGCGAACCCAGTCGTTTGACTTGTCGCCGAAAGCGTCTAAAACTTTCTTGCCCACACGGGTCATAATTGCCATATTAAGAACAACGTAAATTGAATCTGTAAGCTCAATACCAACCTTTGAGAAGGGTGAGCCAACGGGACCCATTGAATAAGGAATTACATACATTGTTCTGCCCTTATAAGAGTCTTTTGCAATGTCGTAAAGCATTTTATATGCTTTGTCAGGTGCCATCCAGTGATTTGTGGGACCTGCATCCTCTTCCTTTTTTGAACAGATGAGAGTTCTGTCCTCAACACGGGCAACGTCATTAGGTTTTGTTCTGTGGTAATAACAACCGGGAAGAAGCTCTTCATTTAGCTTAATTATTTCGCCGGTTTCACAAGCCTCTTTGCGAAGCGCTTCAAGCTGTTCTTCACTGCCGTCAATCCATACGATTTCATCAGGTTTCACAAGCTCGACTTTTTCGTCAATCCAATCAAGGATACTCTTGTTGTTTGTGAGTGCCATAAAAATTACTCCTTTTTATATTTTATTCGGTTAAAATCCGAAATTGTTAATTATATAAATCGCAAAGAAAAACCATATTCTCCGCTATTATAATTTTCAATATATTATACACATTTTGCGTGCGGTTTTCAATACCTATTTGTGAATTGTTTGTTAAAATTATATCAATTCTCAGCAATATCAGCCGTTGCTCTGCCGTTAAGAGATAAATCGGCTCTCCTACCGCTGATATATTCATAATACCCCTGTGCGCCCACCATTGCGCCGTTATCTCCGCAAAGGGATAAATCAGGCAAATACAAATTCCAACCGTGCTTTTTTGCCTCATTTTCCATTCTTGCGCGCAAAACGGAATTTGCCGATACACCGCCTGCAAGAACCAGCGTTTTTTCGCCGAAATTTTCCATAGCGGCGACAGTTTTTTCGGCAAGAGTGTCAACAACCGCCTTGATAAACGATGCGCCAACATCGGCAGGGTTTAACTCTTCCCCTTTTTGCTGTGCATTGTGTACAAGATTTATTACAGAGGTTTTAAGACCCGAAAAGCTGAAATCATAAGGCGCATTCTCGACTTGAGGCTTCGGGAATTTATATTTTTCAGCATCTCCGTCTTTTGATATTTTATCCAAATTCACACCGCCCGGGTACGGAAGCCCCAAGGTTCTTGCAGCTTTGTCCATAGCCTCCCCTGCGGCATCGTCACGGGTTTTGCCGATAACCGTAAAATCTGTATAATCGTTAACTTTACACAAAAGAGTGTTGCCGCCCGACACCACAAGGCACATAAAGGGCGGTTTTAAATCCTTGTGAGTTATGTAATTTGCGGCTATGTGCGAGCGCAGGTGATGCACGGGAACAAGCGGTTTGCCCGAGGCTAAAGAAAGCCCTTTTGCGTAATTTACACCCACCAAAAGAGCGCCGATAAGCCCCGGTTCGTGAGTTACGGCAATGGCTGCCACATCTTCAAGGGTGCAGTCAGCATCGCTCAACGCCTTTTTTACAACCTGCGAAATGTTTTCCGTGTGAAGCCTTGACGCAATTTCGGGCACAACCCCGCCAAATATTTTATGCTTTTCAATTTGGGTTGACACAACCGATGAAAGAACCGTGCGCCCGTCCTCAACCACAGCCGCCGCCGTTTCGTCACAGGAGCTTTCAATTGATAAAATCTTCATAATTTTTTACCTTTACTGTAAAGTATAAATGTAAGCGTCTTCTGTGGGATTGGAATAAAAATTCTTCCTCTCGCCTACTTTTTCAAATCCGCATTTTTCGTAAAGCTTTATTGCATTTGTATTTGATTTTCTGACCTCAAGAGTTATAAAATCCGCATTTTCTTCCGTGCTGACAAAGCACAAATGGGATAACAGCTTTTCACCCAGACCCTGATTTCTGTATTCCGGGAAAACTGCAATGTTGGTAATATATACCTCATTTGCTATATTGTTAGCGCCGATATAGCCGAGAACTTTACCCTCTTTTTTAATCACAAAAAAGCGAGCCGTAGGGTTGTTAAGTTCTTCTTTTAACTGTTGCTCACTCCAAGGCTCTGCGAAACATTCTTTTTCAAGACGGTGAAGAGTTGGAACGTCTTCCTCGCTCATTTCGCAGATTTCGGGCAGTTCCAAAAGTGACTGTGTTAAAGCCTCAAAGCCTTTTTCGATTAAATCGGCGCAGGCTCTGTACGCTTCTATCCCTCTGCAATAGGGGTCGGGAACGGAAAGAGTGACCGTATTTCGCTTACCGTACCTATGCAACACATCTGAATGGGAAGAGGTCATACAAACGAATAAATCCGTCGTATTCAAATCTTCAAAATTAAGGCGCCTTGAGCGGTGGTAAGATAAATCAACGCCTCTTTCTTTGCAAACCTCGATAGCCTCGGGTGCGGCACAGTCACCGCTGAACGCAGAAACCCCTACGCTGGCAGTTATTATTCCCTCTATTTTATTTTTTTCTAAATATGCTCTGTAAAGTGCCTCAGCCATTGGGCTGCGGCAAGTGTTTCCGCTGCAAACAAATGTAACCTTTCTCATATCAATAATTATCCTTTTGCATCATACCATGTTTTGCCGACACCCACATCTGCACGAAGCCTTACCTTCATTTTACAGGCGTTCTCCATTTCCTCACTGAGAATTTTTGAAGCCTTTTCAATTTCACCTTCGGGAGCTTCCACAATAAGCTCGTCGTGCACCTGCAAAATAAGACGGGATTGCATATTTTCCTCCCTAAGTCTGTTATACACACGCACCATAGCAACCTTGATTATATCCGCCGCCGTGCCTTGAATTGGCATATTTCTTGCCACCCTTTGACCGAATGCACGAAGCATTCCGTTTGAAGAGGAAAGCTCAGGCAAATAGCGCCGTCTGTTTTGAAGAGTTGTTACAAAGCCTTGCTCCGTTGCCGTCTTTATAATGTTTTCCATATATTCGTTAACACCGCTGTAATGGTTAAGATAGCCTTTAATATAACTGTCGGCTTCTTTTCTCGTTACGCCTATGTCTTTAGCTAAGGAAAATGCGCCTATTCCGTAAACAATGCCGAAATTAACTGCTTTTGCGCGGCTACGCATTAAGGGAGTTACCATATCTTGCGGCATACCGAAAACCTGCGAGGCAGTAACCGTATGAATGTCTACCTCATCGTTAAAGGTTTGTATCATAACTTTATCGTCAGCAATGTGAGCCAAAACGCGAAGCTCGATTTGAGAATAGTCGGCATCGGCAAGCAAATAGCTTTCGGGAGCAATAAAGAACTTGCGCATTTCTTTGCCTATTTCCTTGCGGACGGGAATGTTTTGCAAATTCGGCTCGGTTGACGAAATTCTGCCGGTTCGGGTTTCCGTTTGAATGAACGAAGAGTGTATTCTGCCGTCGTCGCAAACTGCCTTTAAAAGACCTTCACAATAAGTGGAATAAAGCTTTGTGAGCGTTCTGTACCACAGAATCTTGCTCACAATCGGGTAATCGTTTTGCAGATTTTCAAGGATTTCGGCATTGGTTGAATAACCGCTTTTTGTTTTCTTACCTGACGGGAGCTTTAATTTTTCAAAAAGCACAACGCCGAGCTGTTTCGGTGAATTTATATTAAACTCCTCGCCTGCAAGAGAATAAATCTCTCCCCTGACACTGTCAATTTCGTTTTTGATTTTTTCGCCGAATTTCGCAATACCCTCTGTGTCAACAAGCACGCCGATATGCTCCATTGAGGCTAAAACCTGTGCCAGGGGCATTTCAATTTCATATAGCAACTCGTTTTGCCCGTTGGCTTCAATTTTTGAGCGCAAAATCGGTTCAATTGCTCTCAGCACCGCGCAATTCTGCGCAAATTTGCTCTCGTTTGCAACGGTCGGCGCAGGGATATGGTATTCATCGCAAAGTCTTACCGCTGAATAATCAGGCGATGAAGGATTGAGAATGTAACCTGCAAGGGATGTGTCAAGGGTCAGGTTGCAAATTTTTATATTATTTAAGAAACCAAATCTGTAAATATGCTTTGAATTATCCGTTATTTTTTCTATTTCACGGTCTTCCAATAATTTTTCTATATAACCGAATTCGCTTGTTTTTTCATTAGTTAAACGGTAGACCGTTCCTGAATTTAAGAAGAAAAACTCGGGTGATGAAAGGTTTGTGAAATCTGCCGTAAAATAAAATTTGCCCTCATTTTTAATTTTGCTGTATACATCGTAACAGTCAAAATCTTCTGTAAATTCAAGGGTTTGCTTTTTGGTTTCCGTTTTATTTGCAGAGGGTATAGAACCCAAATCCAGCTTTTCCAAAATCTTGAACATTTCAAGGTCTGACAGAATATATTTCACTTTTTCGGTATCGGGAATTGCGGGGATTAAATCAGTCAGCGTGCCAACGGGAACATCTTTAAGGATTTTGCCTAAAGTATAGCTTAAAAATGCGCTTTCTTTGCCGTTTTGAAGCTTTACACGAAGAGTATCTTTAATAGGCAAAGAGTTCAAATTGTCATAAATATACTGAATTGTGCCGTAATTTTTAATGAGTTCGCCTGCTGTTTTTTGACCTACTCCGGGGACGCCCGGAATGTTGTCAGAGCTGTCGCCCTGAAGGGCCTTAATATCAATCATTTGAACGGGAGTTACGCCGTATTCTTCCATAATTTTTTCGGGAGTATAGCGGTCTGTCACCGTTGTTCCCATCTTTGTTCTGGGCAGAATAACCGTTACGTTTTCACTTACGAGCTGAAACGAATCACGGTCACCTGTTGCAAGATAGCACATATCGTCTTTACCACACATTTCGGCAACCGTTCCCAAAATATCGTCAGCCTCAAAGCCTTCTTTTTCGAGGATTTTATAGCCAAGAGCCGTAAGTAACTCTTTAAGAACAGGTATTTGACTTGCAAGCTCGGGGGGCATTGCTTTACGCCCTGCTTTATACCCGTCGTACATATTGTGGCGGAACGTGGGTGCATGTAAATCAAAAGCAACTGCTACTGCCTGCGGTTTTGTTTCCTCAATCAGCTTGAGAAAAATATTCATAAAACCGTAAATTCCGTTTGTAAAACGCCCGTCTTTAGTGGTGAGAAGCCTTATTCCGTAAAATGCACGGTTTAATATACTGTTTCCGTCAACAACAAGTACATTCATAAAGATATCCCTTTCGTTTATATTTTAAGTTAAAAATTATGCAATATTTCACTATTATAGTGTATCACAAATTCCATTTATTTTCTATACGTTTTTACTTGTTAACAGAAAAAATTAAAAAATTTGAAAAAAATTGTTGACAAATTTCAAATATGGTGTTAGACTTTTACCCAAGTTAATAAACCATTAGCAAACCTTTGAGAAAGAGTAGTAGCTGTTACGATGCGTTTTCAGAGAGCCGCCGTCGGTGCAAGTGCGGTAACGGAAATTTCAGTGAATGGACTTTTGAGGGCAAACCGAATTTAAGTAGGGGCGACGGAGGGCAACCGTTACAGTGCTTAGCGTATGTTAGTACGCGGTGAGTGCATATCGTTTGATATGAATTTGGGTGGTACCGCAGGTTAAAGTTTTTCCTGTCCCAGTAAGCAGTTTACTGAGGCAGGTTTTTTTATTTTTTCACGGAGGCGATTTTAATGATTAAATTAACAAAGCGATGGCGAAGCTTAAAGTAACCCAATTTAACTAAAACAATTTTAATTTAAAAATATTTTTCACTTTGAAAGGACAGTTTATTATGAAAAAGTATATCGCAATTATTCTCGCATTAGTATTGGTAATCACCGCTTTCGCAGCTTGCGGCAAAAAAGCAGACACAAACGGAAAGACGGAAGATAAAATTTTAATCGGTCTTCTTTATGACGTTGGTCAGGATTCATCCACAACTCCCATAAACGAAGCAAAAGCATTTCTTGATAGCAAAGGCATTGCTTACAAAGAGTACACGGGCACAACCGTTGACGAAATAAGCCTTGCAGTTGATTCCGCTATTGCAGACAAGGTTTCAGCTATATTCACCCCCACAGACAATTCTATTATGACTGCTGAGCTTTCAATTTACGAAAAGCTTGCCGAGGCAGGTATTCCCCATTTCACAGGGGCTGACTCATTCGCACTTAACGGCGCATTTTTAGGCTACGGTGTTGACTATGCAAACCTTGGCGTTGAAACAGCAAATATGGTTGCTGATGTTTTGATTGACGGCAAAGATACTGCAACACTTCCGGTTAAAACATTTGACAACGGTACGGCAACAATCAACACAGAAATTTGCGCAAAGCTTGGATATGATTTCAGCGCAATATCGGCAAAATATGCACCCTTCTGCCAGAAGATAAACGAAATTACAACAGGCGACGCTTTTGAAGACCCCAACGCATCAAATCCTGCGTCTAAGCTCGCATCAGGCACATTAGGCGCTGAAAATGCAGAAAAAACATTTACAGTAGGCATTTGCAATTACGTTGATGACGCATCACTTAACCAGATAGTAAGCAACATTAAAGTTCAGCTTGACACAATCGGTAAAGAAAAGAACATTGCATTCGTTGTGAAATACGACAACTGCAACGCTGATTCCAACGTAATGAGCCAGATTATTGCAGGCTTTGTTGCTGACAAGGTTGACCTTATGGTAGGCGTTGCAACTCCCGTTGCAGTAGCTATGCAGTCTGCTACTGAGGAGAACCAGATTCCTGTTATATTCTCAGCAGTATCCAATCCTATTGACCCCAACGTTCAGCTTGTAGATTCACTTGAAGCACCCGGCAAAAACATTACAGGTACATCAGACTACCTTGACACAAAAGCTATTTTCAACCTTATTCTTGCAACATTCGACAAGTAAGATAAATAAAGATATAACTTGGGCAAGCAGATAACCTTAACGGTTATCTGTTCGTCTGTTTAAAACCGTTAAAAGAGAAGTGATTTTATGGATTTGGCTACAATTTTAGGCCTTGGCGAAAATGCGTTACAGTTAGGTCTTATAAGCTCCCTTACCGTGTTAGCGTTATTTTTAAGCTATTCAATGCTCAATGTCTGCGACCTTTCAACCGACGGCTGTTTCACCTTAGGCGCTACCGTAGGCGCGGTTGTTGCAATTGCAGGGCACCCGTTGCTCTCAATTCCTGCGGCAATGGCGGCAGGAATGCTTTCTGGATTTGTTACCGCATTTTTGCAGACTAAAATGGGCATTAACAGCTTGCTTGCAGGTATTATTGTAAATACGGGGCTTTATTCGGTCAATATTGCGGTTATGGGCAACTCGTCTTTACTTAATATGAACAGAACAAAAACCGTTTTTACAATGCTTAAGGACGCACTTGCAAACACGCCCTTTGCAAAAAACTACGTGCTTATTATTTCATTTATTGCAGTTGCGGTTATAGTTATATTTCTGTCGTTTTTCCTGAAAACCAAGTTAGGTCTTGCAATAAGGGCAACGGGCAACAATCCCGATATGGTGCGTTCGTCATCAATCAACCCCGTTTTCACAACTATTGTAGGTCTTTGCATTTCTAACTCCTTTACCGCTCTTTCAGGCTGTCTTCTTGCACAGTCGCAAAAATCGGTTAACATTGACATCGGCACGGGTATGCTCACCATTGCGCTTGCATCTTTGCTTATCGGCGGAATATTCCTCGGCAAAGGCAAAATTCCTCTCAGAGCTGTGGGCGTTGTTCTCGGCTCAATTATATTCAGAATTATTTACACAATAGCCCTTCGCTTTGATATGCCCGCCTATATGCTCAAGCTCGTTTCGTCAGTAATCGTTATTATTGCAATTTCCGCACCTTACTTTAAATCAAAGCTTCCTGCATTAAAGCGGAAAATGCAGTTAAAACGCGGAAAGGAGGCCCTGTAATGCTCGATTTATCACACGTTTCAAAGACATTTAATCCGGGAACGGTAAATGCTAAAACTGCGCTTTGCGATTTATCATTCCACGCAAATAAGGGCGATTTCGTTACAATAATCGGCGCTAACGGAGCAGGTAAATCAACGCTTTTTAATGCTATATCCGGCAGTTTTATGACTGACAGCGGAAAGATTTCCCTTGACGGCGAGGACATTACCCTTATGCCTGAGTTCAAAAGAGCAAAAAAAATAGGCAGGCTTTTTCAAGACCCAATGCTGGGCAGTGCGCCCGGAATGAGTATTGAAGAAAACCTTGCTCTTGCGGCAGGCCACGGCGGTTGGCTTAGCAGTATTTCAAAAAAGGACAGAGAAAAGTTCCGTGAGCGCCTTTCCCTTCTTGAAATGGGGCTTGAAGACAGAATGAAGCAGCCTGTCGGTCTTCTTTCGGGCGGTCAAAGGCAGGCCCTTACTTTAATGATGGCAACGTTTAATCCGCCTAAATTATTACTGCTTGACGAGCACACCGCCGCTCTTGACCCTGGAACTGCGGAAAAGGTATTAAACCTTACCCGACAAATTGTTGACGAGAATAAGCTTACCTGCCTTATGATTACTCACAATATGCAGTCCGCCCTTGACCTTGGCAACAGAACGGTTATGATGAACAACGGAAATATTGTTTATGACGTTTCGGGCGAAGAGAGAAAAAAGCTGACTGTTAACGACTTGCTTCTTAAATTTAAAGAATCTGTCGGAAAAGAGCTTGACAACGACAGAATGTTACTTTCGGAATAAAATTTATTATAAAAAAGCAAAAGCCTCTGAGTTTTCAGTAAACTTAGAGGCTTTTTATATTGGGTCCTATTTTTATTGAACCGTTTCGGTAACATCTTCCTTCGGCAGATGCTTAAAGAAATAAATTACAAAGGGTACTGAGATTATAAAGGTTATTACATCCCCTACCGTTTGTGAAATTTCCACTCCCAAAAGTCCGTAGAGCTTAGTGAGAATAATAATTGTCGGTATAAATGCAAGTCCGCTTCGAAGAGTTGCTAAGAATGTGGCGGATACGTTTTTGCCTATGCTTTGGAAGAGCATATTTGTGCAAACGCAAATCGGCTGGAAGAAAAGTGCAATCAATTGCACTCTTAATGCAAACGTGCCGATTTCTATTACCTCAGGGTCGTCACGGAAAATGCCGACAAGGGTGCCTGAGATAAGCATTCCTATTACTGCAAGCACACCTAAGAATATTTCACCCGTAAAGAACGTAAAGAAAAACGCTTTTTTAACACGTTTATATTTCTTTGCGCCGTAATTGAACGCCGCAACGGGCTGAAAGCCCTGACCTATACCAAGCCCTATGGCAAACACAAAGAAGCAAATCTTATTAACTATTGTCATTGCGGCAATAGCCGGGTCTCCGTAAAAGCCTGCGCAGGAATTGAGCACCATAGTGGCGATTGACGTAAGACCTTGACGGACAAGGCTCGGAAGCCCCGTAAAAATTATATTGGAAACGACTGAAAGCTTAAAAGTCACTTTTCTTATTTTGATTTTACTGATTGTTTTACCTAATAAGAAAATGCTCAGTAAAATCGAAAAGCTTATTACCTGTGAAACGGCGGTGGCAATACCTGCGCCGATTATTCCCATTTGGATTTTTGATATTAAAAGCCAGTCGCCGAAAATATTTAATATACCGCCCGTTACCAAGCCTATCATTGCAAGCGAGGCTTTACCCTCATAACGCAAAATATTGTTAAGAACGAAGGATGCGCACATAAATGGCGCCGCTACAAGAATACACGCCGCATATTCTTTTGCATAAGGTAAAATTGTATCCGTACTGCCCAAAAGCTTCATTAACGGCGTTAAGAAAATAAGTCCGAACACCTCTATCAATATGCCGAAGGCTACGCACAAGAAAAATGCGGTTGATGCAATGCAGGTTGCCTGCTCCGTATCTTTTGCGCCGAGCTTTCGGGAGATAACACTTCCGCCGCCGTGGCCGAACATAAAGCCTACCGCCTGAATAATTGCCATAAGACCGAATACTATGCCCACTGCGCCCGAGGCGCTTGTGCCTATTTTCCCGACGAAATAAGTGTCTGCCATATTGTAAATATTTGTGACAAGCATACTCACGGTAGTAGGGATGCCGAGCCGTATTACAAGCTTTGATACGGGGGTTTTTGTTAAATATTCATACTGTTTTTGTTCGTTTTGCTGTTTCATATCTTAATAACCTAACTTTAAACAAAAAGGGCGAGCTAAAACGCCGCCCTCTTAAATCTGTAATAAACCTTATCAGAACAAGCCTGAAATTTTGCCGTTCTCGTCAACGTCAATTTTTTCTGCTGCGGGAACTTTGGGAAGACCGGGCATTGTCATAATGTCGCCCGTAAGAACTACCACAAAGCCTGCGCCTGCCGAAACCTTAACGTTTTTAACCGTTACTGTAAAGTTTTCGGGAGCGCCCAGCTTAGTCGGGTCATCAGAAAAGCTGTACTGAGTTTTTGCAATGCAAACGGGGCATTTGCCAAATCCCAGAGCTTCAAGCTGAGCTATCTGCTTTTTAGCGTTAGGCATAATGTTTATGCCGTCGCCGCCGTAGACCTTCTTAACGACAGCTTCAATTTTTTCTGAAAGTGTCATATCGTCACTGTAAGAGAAGGTAAAGTCGCCTTTCTCCTCTTCGCAAAGACGGACAACCTCGCGCGCTAACTCTTCGCCGCCTTTGCCGCCCTCTGCCCAAACGGTAGAAAGAACAGTATTAACACCCAGCTCACGGCATTTTTTGATAATGAAATCAATTTCAGCGTCAGTATCCGTGGGGAATCTGTTCACTGCAACAACGCAGGGAAGCTTATAAACATTCTTAATATTGGAAACGTGGCGAAGAAGGTTCGGAATACCCTTTTCAAGAGCAACTAAGTCCTCAGTGCCGAGCTCTTTCTTATCAAGTCCGCCGTGCATTTTAAGGGCTCTTACGGTTGCAACGACTACCACTGCATCAGGTGTAAGACCTGCCATACGGCACTTAATGTCAAGGAATTTTTCAGCGCCCAAATCAGCACCGAAGCCTGCTTCTGTTACTGCATAGTCACCCATTTTCATTGCCATTTTTGTGGCAATTACGGAGTTACAGCCGTGTGCAATGTTAGCAAACGGTCCGCCGTGAACGAATGCGGGCGTGCCCTCAAGGGTCTGAACCAGGTTGGGCTTTAAGGCATCCTTTAAAAGAGCCGTCATAGCGCCTACTGCATTAAGATCCCCTGCAGTTACGGGCTTATCGTCATAAGTATAGCCTACGATTATCTTTGAAAGTCTGTCTTTTAAATCTGTAATTGAATTTGCAAGGCAGAAAACCGCCATAATTTCAGAGGCAACGGTAATGTCAAAGCCGTCCTCTCTCGGTGTGCCGTTAGCTTTTCCGCCAAGACCGTCCGTAATGAAACGAAGCTGTCTGTCGTTCATATCAACACAGCGCTTCCAAGTGATTTTTCTAACGTCAATGCCGAGGCTGTTGCCCTGCTGAATGTGGTTATCAAGCATAGCGGCAAGTAAATTGTTTGCCGCGCCTATTGCGTGGAAGTCGCCTGTGAAATGAAGGTTAATGTCTTCCATAGGCACTACCTGAGCGTATCCGCCGCCTGCGGCTCCGCCTTTAACGCCGAAAACGGGGCCAAGAGACGGCTCACGAAGAGCAACGACAACGTCTTTGCCGATTCTTTTAAGTCCGTCTGCCAAGCCTATGGTTGTGGTTGTTTTTCCCTCGCCTGCGGGAGTAGGAGTGATCGCTGTGACTAAAATGAGTTTGCCGTTTTCCTTCGTGCTTTCACGAAGAAGTGAAAGGTCGATCTTTGCCTTGTAATTGCCGTACTGTTCAAGATATTTTTCATCAACATGAGCAGTTTCTGCAATTTCTTTGATGTGCTTCATTTTGCACTGCTGTGCAATTTCAATGTCGGTTAAATAAGCCATAGTTTACCTCCTGATATTCCTGATAAATTATTTTACAGTGGGGGTTGTGTCCTTTTGAATAACATCGTGTGCGCCGCCTTCAACAATACTTGTTGCAGAAACGAGCGTAAGCTTTGCTTTTTGCTGAAGCTCGGGGATTGACATTGCGCCGCAGTTGCACATAGTCGATTTTACCTTGCTCAGTGACAGCGCAACATTGTCTTTAAGCGTACCTGCATAAGGAACGTAAGAGTCAACGCCCTCTTCAAAGGAAAGCTTTTTGTCACCGCCTAAGTCATATCTCTGCCAATTGCGTGCTCTTGCACTGCCCTCGCCCCAATACTCTTTGTAATATGTGCCGTTAATGCTTACTTTATTTGACGGGCTTTCGTCAAAGCGTGCAAAATATCTGCCAAGCATTATGAAATCCGCACCCATTGCAAGCGCCAATGTGATATGGTGGTCATAAACTATGCCGCCGTCTGAGCAAACGGGAATGTAAACGCCCGTCTCTTTAAAGTATTCGTCTCTTGCTTTGCAAACCTCGATAAGTGCGGTAGCCTGTCCTCTGCCGATGCCCTTTGTTTCTCTCGTTATGCAAATTGAGCCGCCGCCGATACCGACTTTAATAAAGTCTGCGCCGCAGTCTGCAAGGAAGTGGAAGCCGTCAGCGTCAACAACGTTGCCTGCGCCGACTTTTACTGAATCGCCGTAATTTTCTCTTATCCATTCAATTGTCAGCTTCTGCCACTCTGAAAAGCCTTCAGAAGAGTCAATGCAAAGAACGTCTGCGCCTGCATCTATAAGAGCGGGAACACGGACTGCATAGTCCCTTGTGTTAATTCCTGCGCCCACAACATAGCGCTTATGAGCATCGAGAAGTTCGTTTGGATTTTGCTTATGTGAATCATAGTCCTTGCGGAAAACCATATAGCAAAGCTTGCCGTCGTCGGAAATAATCGGAAGAGAATTAAGCTTGTGATCCCAAATAATGTCGTTAGCCTCTTTTAAAGTTGTGCCTTCCTTTGCCCAGATAAGCTTGTCAAAGGGGGTCATAAATTCGCTGACGGGAACGTCAGGGCTCATTCTGCTGACCCTATAGTCACGGCTTGTAACTATGCCTAAGAGCTTGCCGTCCTGCGTGCCGTCTTCGGTTACGGCTATTGTTGAGTGACCTGTTTTCTTTGTAAGCTCAACAATATCGCCCAGTGTGTCATCAGGTTTAACGTTTGAATCGCTCTTAACAAAGCCTGCTTTGTAAGATTTAGCACGGGCTACCATTGCCGCTTCATCTTCAACGGACTGTGAGCCGTAAATAAAGGAAACTCCGCCTTCTGTTGCCAGCGCTACTGCAAGTCGGTCACCTGAGACCGCCTGCATAATAGCAGAAACGAGGGGAATGTTCATTGTGATTGCAGATTCTTCGCCCTTTTTGAATTTTACGAGAGGCGTTTTCAGGGATACGTTTGCCGGAATGCACGAACTGTCCGAATAGCCCGGAATCAAAAGGTATTCGTTAAAGGTATGTGACGGTTCGTTGATAAATGTTGCCATGTTTTCTCCTCCTTAATACACATAAGATAATTTACATATAGTATATCATAACAAAGGCGGTTTGTGAAATAGGATTTTACAAAATTCTTCAAAATTCATACACAAAAAAGACAAGCTTTTTCACAGACTTTTTGTTAAGGCTGACTATTGAGCGTCTAAATCGCGGAATTGCAGTTTATAAAGGTCAGCGTACATTGCGTTTTGCGACATCAACATTTCGTGAGTTCCCTGCTCCTTTATCTTTCCGTCTGCAACCACTGCAATTCTGTCTGCATTTTTTATGGTTGAAAGTCTATGGGCTACGACTAATGTCGTTCTGCCCTTGCAGAGATTGTCAAGGGATTGCTGAATTAAAATCTCCGTGGTATTGTCAAGGGCGCTGGTTGCCTCGTCAAGAATTAAAATCGGCGGATTTTTAAGGAACACCCGAGCAATTGAAAGGCGCTGTTTCTGCCCTCCCGAAAGGCGCACTCCACGCTCACCGATAACCGTATCATAACCGTTGGGCAAGGTCATAATATAATCGTGAATGCTTGCCATTTTTGCGGCTTCAATTACTTCTTTGTCAGAAGCATCTAACCGTCCGTAAAGAATATTATCTTTTACCGAGGCGTTGAACAGGTAAATATCCTGCTGAACAATACCTATATTTCTTCGAAGCGATGCACGGGTGAGTGTGCTTATCTCTTTACCGTCAATTAAAATTTCACCGTCTTCAATATCATAAAAATGCGGTATTAAATGGCAAATTGTTGTTTTGCCGCCCCCTGACGGACCCACAAGGGCAAATTTTTCGCCCTTTTCCACAACAAAGCTTACATTGTCCAAAACTTCATTTTCGCCGTCATAAGCATAGCTTACATTTTTAAATTCAATTCTACCTGACAGAACGCCTGCATCTTTGGCCTCTTCACTGTCCTCTTCAACCTTTTCGTCCATAATGTCAATAAATCTTTCAAAGCCCGTAACACCGTTTTGATACTGCTCCATAAAGCCTATTAAATTGAGAACGGGATAGACAAACATATTGATTGAGATAATAAATGCGGAATAATCGCCCAAATTTATTTTGCCGTTATATAAAAACAAACCGCCTGCTATGAGCACAACCACATTGAAAATGTCTGTAACAAAGGTGTTTCCCGAATGGAACTGCCCCATTGCCTTGTAGGCATCTTTCCTTGCTCTTACGAATTTTTTGTTGCCTATCTCAAACTTTTTTCTCTCTTCTTCGGAATTGTTAAAAGATTTAGTTACTCTTATGCCCGAAATACTGCTTTCAAGAGAGGCATTTATTTCGGCAGTCGAGGTTCGGCTTTCCATAAACGCATTGCGCATTTTTTGGCGAAGCTTTGCTGAAATTATTACCAAAAACGGCACGCATACGAAAGATATAAGCGCAAGATATATGTTAATGGTGCTCAAATAAATGAATGCAATAATAACGGAAACAGTAGAAATAATGAGGTTTTCGGGGCCGTGGTGCGCAAGCTCGGAAATATCCATTAAATCGTTTGTCATTCTTGACATTATTTTTCCCGTTTCGTTATTATCGAAAAAGCTGAACGGCAGTTTTTCAAGCTTATTAAACATATCCGAACGCATTTGCGCCTGCATTCTGACACCCATTATATGACCGTAATACTGAACAAAGAAATTCAGCAGCATTTTCACAAAATAAATACCCAAAAGAACTGCCCCGAAAACCACAACAAGCTTGTAATTTCTGTTTGGGATAAGATCGTTGAGCATTTCACGGGTAATGATGGGATAAATTATTCCAATCAGCGACAAAAGCATTGACGAAGCCATATCTGCGCAAAATATTTTTCTGTGGGGTCTGTAATAATATAAAAATCTTTTTAACAAGTGTTTTTTCGCTTTCAAATTTTTCGTTCTCTCCCTTTTAATTTTGCTATACATAAATTTTAACATATTTTATATTCTTTAACAAGAAAAATCAATAAAGCAGAGGTAATTTGCATACAAAAAAGGGCAGAGATTTTTCTCCGCCCTTAAACTATTTTGAAACGAGTTAGTCGATCGGTACAATCCAGCCGTAGGTGTCCTCGATTTTGCCCCACTGAATACCTGTAAGGGTATCGTAAAGGTGCTGAGTAACCTCGCCGATTTTACCGTCGTTTACGGTATAAATCATATCCTTGTAGCAAAGCTCGCCGATAGGTGAAACGACTGCCGCAGTGCCTGTGCCCCAAGCCTCTTCAAGAGTGCCGTTCTGCATGGCTTCTGCCAACTCGTCAACGGAAATTCTTCTTTCAACAACCTTGTAGCCTTCTTTTCTCAGAACCTCAAGGCAAGACTTTCTTGTAATGCCGGGAAGAATTGAGCCTGTAAGCATGGGGGCTACAACCTCACCGTTGATTTTGAACATAACGTTCATGGCGCCTACTTCTTCAATATACTTTCTTTCAACGCCGTCAAGCCAAAGAACCTGTGAATAGCCCTTCTTCTCTGCTCGCTCGCCTGCTCTGTTAGATGCGGCATAGTTACCGCCGCATTTTGCCTCGCCTGTGCCGCCGACTACGGCGCGAACGTCCTCTGACTCAATCATAATCTTAACGGGGTTAATGCCCTCTTTATAATAAGAGCCAACGGGGGATGCAATAATCATAAACGTCGCATTGTGAACAGCGTGAACGCCCAAAGATTCGTCATTACCAATCATAAACGGGCGAATGTAAAGGGATGTGCCCTCGGCACTCGGTGTCCAATCCTTTTCAACCTCAACAAACTTTGTGTAAATTTCCAAAGCCATATCCTCAGGAATTGTGGGAAGGCAAAGACGGTCTGCCGAATTGTTCATACGGCGGATATTTTCAATAGGTCTGAAAAGCTGAACCTTGCCGTCTGCTCGCCTGTATGCTTTGAGCCCCTCAAAAATTTCAGAGCCGTAATGAAGGCAGGTTGAAGCGGGGTGAATTGAAAGATAGCCAAAGGGAATAATTCTGGCATCGTGCCAGCCTGTGTCTATATTCCAGTCCATAACGAACATATAGTCTGTAAAAATTTTACCGAAACCGAGAGTAGCAGGATCAGGCTTTGCTTTTAACGTATCTGCTTTTACAAATTTGATTTCCATAGTCTTTTCTCCTTATTCGTAATCTGCGCCAAGCTGCATTGCTTTAAGGTTTACCTCAAGCATATCTGCATGCTTTGCTGAAATAACCTTTCCCAGTGTTGCACGAATTGATGCTTCATCAAAATCGCCCAGCACTTTAAGAACTTTACCGATAATTATCATATTTGCAAGAGTGGGCATTCCGTTTTCGCTTGCAAGTCTTGTTGCAGGAATATAATAAACTGTAACGTCGTCACGGTTTACCTTTCTTTCGATAAGAGTTGAATCGGCAAAGATAACTCCGCCGGGAGCAACTGAGCTTTCGTATCTGTCAAGTGAAGGCAAATTCATAGCTATGAGCATATCCGGATTTGAAACTATGGGCGAGCCTACGGGTTCATCGCTTACGATTACCGAGCAAGAAGCCGTGCCTCCGCGCATTTCAGGGCCGTATGACGGAAGCCATGAAACCTGCTTATCATCAATAAGGCCCTTGTATGCAAGGAATTTACCTGCGAACAGAATACCCTGACCGCCGAAGCCTGAAAATAAGAATTGCTTTGTACTCATAATTACTCGGCCTCCTTCTCTGCGCTTCTGTCCTTGTAAACGCCTAAGGGGTAATAGGGAATCATTTTTTCCTCAACCCATTTAAGCGCCGCCTCAGGGGTCATACCCCAGTTTGTGGGGCAGGTTGAAACAACCTCAACAAGGGAAAAGCCCTTGCCGTCAAGCTGATTTTGGAAAGCCTTTTTAATAGCCTTCTTAGCGGCTCTTACGTTTTTAACGTTATTAACCGTAACTCTTTCAAGGTACTCTGGGCCGTCAAGGTTTGAGAGCATTTCGCAAACTTTTATGGGGAAGCCGCAGTGATTTGTATCTCTGCCGTAGGGGGAGGTCTGTGTAACCTGACCGGGAAGAGATGTGGGAGCCATCTGACCGCCTGTCATACCGTAAATTGCATTGTTGATGAAGATAACTGTTATATTCTCATTTCGGGCTGCCGCGTGAACCGTTTCAGCCATACCGATAGATGCAAGGTCACCGTCGCCCTGATATGTAAATACAACGTGATTTTCAGGGTCTGACCTCTTAACGCCAGTTGCAACCGCAGGAGCGCGACCGTGGGCCGCCTCAATAACATCACAGTTAAAATAATTATAAGCCATAACCGAACAGCCAACGGGAGCAATACCTATTGTTCTGCCCTCAATGCCTAATTCGTCAATAACCTCTGCTACAAGACGGTGAACGATGCCGTGTGTGCAGCCGGGGCAATAATGGAGCGGTGCATCAGTGAGTGCGTGGGGTTTATCAAATACTACTGCCATTATTTAACACCTCCGTTGTGAATGTCTGTAATTGCTTTAAGTACCTGTTCGGGACTGGGAATCATACCGCCTACTCTGTTGCAAAGTGTTACGGGGCACTTGCAGTTTGTAGCAAGTCTTACGTCTTCAATCATCTGACCCATTGAAAGCTCAACAGAAATAAAATTCTTTGCGTGCTCTGCCGCTTTTTCAAAGGGTGCTTTCGGGAACGGCCAAAGAGTTATTGGGCGGATAAGACCGACCTTTATGCCCTGCTTTCTTGCCTCATTGACCGCATTCTTTGAAACACGGGCGGCAATACCGAAAGCGGCAATTACAATGTCAGCATCGTCTACCATATATTCTTCATACATAGTTTCATTTTCTTCAACTATTTTGTATTTTTCATAACGCTTTAAGTTAAGAACCTCAAGCTCTTCGGGAACGAGAGAAAGTGAGTTTACAATATTATGCTCTCTTTCCATTTTTGTGCCCGTTGTAGCCCACGGCTTTTCAACCGGAGGCTCTATATCAAAATCAAGGGAAACGGGCTCCATCATCTGACCCATTGTGCCGTCGGCAAGAATCATTGACGTCATTCTGTATTTATCTGCAAGGTCAAAGCCTTTAACAGTAAGCTCCGCCATTTCCTGAACTGATGCGGGAGCTAAAACTATCATACGGAAGTCGCCGTGTCCGCCGCCTCTTGTAGCCTGAAAATAGTCGGACTGTGAGGGCTGAATACCGCCAAGGCCTGGGCCGCCGCGCTGAACGTTAACTACCAGTGCCGGAAGGTCACAGCCTGCAAGGTACGAAAGACCCTCGCTTTTAAGAGAAATTCCGGGGCTTGATGAAGACGTCATAACGCGTTTTCCCGTAGCGGAAACGCCGTAAACCATATTTATTGCCGCAATTTCGCTTTCTGCCTGAAGAAAACAGCCGCCGATTTTAGGCATTTTCTTTGCCATATAAGCCGCAACCTCTGTCTGAGGGGTTATGGGGTAGCCGAAATAATGACGGCAGCCTGCAATAATAGCAGCCTCGGCAATAGCCTCATTGCCTTTCATTAAAACTTTATCTGCCATAAGTCTCACCTTACCTTTCAACCTTTATTATGCAATCGGGGCACATCATGGCGCAGGAAGCACAGCCGATGCACTGTTCTTCATCTGTAATTTCAGCAGGATGATGGCCTTTTTTATTGATTTTGTCTTTCGCTAACTGCAAAATGTTTTTAGGACAAGCGCCGATGCATAGTCCGCAGCCCTTACAGTTATCGGTTTTAAACGTAAGCTTTGCCATATTCTTTACTCCTTCTTGTTTCTTTTTATAAGTTTAAAAATCGCATATAATACTAATTATAAAATCAAAACGCAACAATGTCAAACAACAGGTTTTTCCTGCAATTTCATTGGAAAAAGGTTCGGAATTTTTCCGTTTAGTTCGTCAAACAATTCCTCTTTAACAGAGGTCATAACAACGGGAAGACCTGATTTCTTTGCAACCGAATCGGCATATTTTACGGAGTTTAAAACATCTTCTGCGGTAGTTTCTTCGCCTAAATTGGAATTGTTTACAAGCCCCGTAAATTTAATTCCGCCTGCCGCCTCAATTTCACGCATAACCTCGATAGTTGAATCAGCGTCCGGGGTTAAGGGTCTAAACTTGTTTATGACCATAAGCATTTGGAAATCGTTTTCCTCGTTTATCTGCGGTGCAATTCTGCCCAATGCCAATGCGCCGCGGTCGTCACCGCCGATGTCGAGTATGACTTTCATTGATTTGTCGTCCGTAATTGCGTACATATCCTGCGGAAGAGCAGGAATATCAACGTTTGAATTGGCATATTCCGAGCAAATCAAACGGATATTCTTTTTCTTAAAATCATCATAAGAATCTTTTGTACGGAAATAGGGATTGACAATATCAAGGTCGGCAACGGCTACGTTGTCAAATTGTTCTTTTAAATCGAACGCCATATTGACCGCAATATTTGTTTTGCCGCTTCCGTAATGTCCGCAAAGAAGCGTTAATCTTTTGTAATTTATCTGAATTACCTCCTAATAAGGATTAAAGCTTATTTCTCTGAATTTTTCCGCTTGTGGACTTAGGCAACTCATCTCTGAACACAACAATTCTCGGATATTTGTACGGTGCGGTATGAGTTTTTACATATTCCTGAATTTCTTTTTTGAGTTCTTCAGTCGGCTCTGTGCCGTTTGTCAAAACTATGCTTGCCTTAACCACCTGACCTCTTACCTCATCAGGTGCGGCTGAAACACCGCATTCGAGAACATAGGGCAATTCCATAATAACGCTTTCGATTTCAAAGGGCCCTATGCGGTAGCCTGAGGACTTGATAACGTCGTCAACACGGCCAACATACCAATAAAATCCGTCTTCGTCCTTCCAAGCGGCATCGCCCGTGTGGTAATAACCGTCGTGCCAGGTTTCTTTTGTTTTTTCTTCATCGCCGTAATAACCGATAGAAAGTCCGCAGGGCAAACCGTTTTTAATATTAACAACGATTTCACCTGTTTCACCGACGGGAACGGGATTTCCGTTTTTATCAATAAGTTCAATATCATATATGGGAGCAGGTTTGCCCATTGAACCGATTTTGTGCTTTGCGCCTCTCATATTACCTATAAGCATTGTGCCCTCAGTCTGACCGAAGCCCTCAAGAATCTGAAGACCCGTTAATTGCTCAAACTGCTTGTAAACCTCAGGATTTAATGCCTCGCCTGCTGTTGTCATATGCTTAACTGACGATAAATCGTACTTTGAAATATCCTGCTTTACGAGCATTCTAAGCATTGTGGGCGGTGCGCAGAAGGTTGTAATATTATATTTTGCAAACATGGGAAGAATATCCGCCGCGTCAAATCGGTCAAAGTCATAGACAAAGAGTGCCGCTTCGCACATCCACTGACCGTAAAATTTACCCCAGGCAGCCTTTGCCCAGCCCGTATCGGAAATAGTCAAATGAAGCCCGTCAGGGTCAACGCAGTGCCAATATTTTGCCGTATGGAAATGACCGAGAGGGTATTTGTAAGTGTGGGCAGCGATTTTCGGGAAGCCTGATGTGCCCGATGTGAAATACATAAGCATTAAATCGTCGCCGCCGGGGGCGTCATCGGGGCGCTCGTAATGACTGCTGTAAAGAGGATACTCTTCATCAAAGGTGCGCCAGCCGTCTTTTTCCCCGTTAACTATAAGCTTTCTTTCAAGGGACGGGCAAGTTTGCTGCGCAATGTCAACCTGATCCGCAACGTCGCCGTCAGCAGTACAGATAACGGTAGCAGCGCCCGAAGAATTAAGACGGTATTCAATGTCGTGTGCTTGAAGCTGTGCTACGGCAGGAATACCTATTGCGCCCAGCTTCATAAGGCCGAGCATTGCAATCCAGAACTGATAATGGCGCTTGAGAATAAGAATTACTCTGTCTCCCCGCTTAATACCTATTGATTTGAAATAATTTGCGCACTGGTTTGACAAATGCTTTATTTCATTAAAGGTAAATCTGCGCTCGGTTTTATCCTTTGAGATATGAAGCATTGCAAGCTTGTCGGGGTCTTTCTTTGCAATTTCATCCATTATGTCAAAAGCAAAGTTGAAATGCTCGTGATTTTTAAAGGTTATCTTTGTGGGTGTTCCGTTTTCGTCTTTAACTACGTCGATATACTTTTTGTATATTCTCTCTTTTTTATCTTCTTTAGCTATAATTCTGTTGATAACGGTCTTTTTAGCGTGGCTCAGCTCCGGAATAGGCTCGCCTGACGGGTTGAGCACTATTGCATAGAACACGCAGTCCTCACCCAGCGCCGCTCTCATTCCGTGGGGAGTGCCGCTGTCGTAATAAATGGTATCCCCTGCATTGAGTATCTCGCTGTGAGAGCCCACCTGCACCATAAGGTGACCGGAAACCACAATATCTATTTCCTGACCGTCGTGAGTGGTCAGCTCAATTTCCTTATTTTCAAGCTCTGCGTTATAGTCGCATTTAACGTACAGCGGTTCGGCTATTCTGTTCTGAAAAGCGCTTGCAAGAGAATAATAAACCATTCCGTGCGCTTTCTCGATTATCTGCCCTGCTCCGTTGCGTGTTACGACAAATGAACGAAGTTTCGGGCTGTCACCCTCTATAATATCGGTAACGTCAACGCCGAAGGCTTGCGCACAACGGTAAATGAACGCAAAGTTTAAATCGCTGTCACCGTTTTCGCATTTAAGGTATTCTTCAACGGAAATATCCGTTTTCGCCGCCATTTCCTCAGCAGTAAATTTGGCAATTTCCCGCAATTCTCGGATACGGGCCGCCATTTCCTTGATTTTTAAATCAAGACCTGTTAATTTTTCCATACCATTTTCTCCTTTAAGGGACAAGAAAAAACCCGTCCCAAAGTTAATTCCTTTGAGACGAGCGTTAAAACAATTTAATACCCGCGGTACCACTCAAATTGCAACCGAAGCTGCCACTCAGGCTCTGACAAGCCGTATGCATTAACGCAGCAGTCACGGAGAGGTTCTACTAAGCTTTCGCCTTTCTTCCCCTCAGCTCAGAAGCTACAACAAAAACAGCAGTTCCGACAACTTACACCAACCGTTGCCTCTCTAAGGGCTTACACCGTTCCTGAACTCTTCTTCAACGCTTTTATTGAGTAGTATTATAAATCAACTTTTTCCCTTTGTCAATGGTATATATTTAACAATTTTTATAGGATTAAAGCTTGTTCCTTTGGATTTTTCCGCTGATGGTCTTGGGCAGTTCATCTCTGAACACAACAATTCTCGGATATTTGTAAGGCGCGGTATGAGTTTTTACATAATCCTGAATTTCTTTCTTGAGCTCTTCCGTGCCTTCTGTTCCCTTTGTTAAAACGATACTTGCCTTAACGACCTGACCTCTTACTTCGTCGGGAGCGGCTGAAACACCGCATTCAAGAACGTAAGGCAACTCCATAATAACGCTTTCGATTTCAAAGGGCCCTATGCGGTAGCCTGAGGACTTGATAACGTCGTCAACTCTGCCGACATACCAGATAAATCCGTCTTCGTCACGCCAAGCAGTGTCACCCGTGTGGTAATAACCGTCGTGCCAAACGTCACTTGTTGCCTCTTCGTTGTCAAAGTAGCCTGAGAAAAGTCCGCAGGGAACTCTTTCGCTGGTCTTTATGCAGATTTCGCCCGTTTCGCCGTCAGGAACAATATTTCCGTCAGAATCAAGAATGCTTACGTCGTAAAGGGGTGACGGTCTGCCCATTGAGCCGATTTTGTGGGGATAACCCATAAGGTTGCCGATTACCATTGTGGTTTCGGTCTGACCGAAGCCCTCTTTTATCTGGAGACCCGTTAATTGCTCAAACTGTTTGTAAACCTCAGGGTTCAAAGCCTCGCCTGCCGTTGTCATATGGCGGATTGAAGAAAGGTCAAACCTTGAAAGGTCCTGCTTAATCATCATACGAAGCATTGTGGGCGGTGCGCAGAAGGTTGTGATTTGATACTTTGCAAACATTGGAAGAATTGTGTTAGCATCAAAGCGGTCAAAATCGTATGTGAATATTGCGCCCTCGCAAAGCCACTGACCGTAAAGCTTACCCCAAAGTGCCTTGCCCCAGCCCGTTTCGGAAATTGTGAAATGAAGTCCGTCAGGGCTTACACCGTGCCAATATTTAGCCGTTATGTAATGACCAAGTCCGTATTTATAAGACTGAGTTGCGATTTTCGGATAACCCGTTGTGCCTGACGTAAAGAGCATAATCATGGGGTCGTCACCGCAAGGTGTATCTTCCGTGCGGTAATAATGAGCGCTGAACAGTCCGTATTCGTTATTGAAATCGTGCCAGCCCTCACGGGTGCCGCCTACCATAATTTTCGTTTGAAGCGTGGGTGAGTTTTTATGTGCCAAATCTATTTGATTGGCAACATCGCCGTCCGCGGTACAAACAACTGCGTTAACTCTGCCTGTGTTGAAGCGGTAATCAAGGTCGTGCTCCTGAAGCATATTTGTTGCAGGAATTGCAACTGCTCCGATTTTGTGAAGAGCAAGAATTGAGAACCAGAACTGATAGTGGCGCTTTAATATGAGCATAACTCTGTCGCCTTTTTTAATTCCAAGTGAAGTGAAATAGTTTGCAACCTGGTTAGATGCACGCTTCATATCGTTAAAGGTGAATTTGCGCTCTGTCAAATCGTTTGAAATGTGAACCATTGCGATTTTGTCCGGGTCTTTGTTTGCAATAGCGTCAACAACGTCAAAGGCAAAATTGAATTTATCTTCATTTTTAAAGTCAATAGCAACAAGTCTGCCCTGTTCGTCCTCTGTGCACTTAATGAATTTATTGCTTACGTATTCGTGTTCGTCGGCATTTTTCGGAATAAGAGTATCACGCACAAGCTCCTCTTTTGTCTCCGCACCCGGCAAAACGACTGCAAGGAAAAGGCAGTCCTCGCCGTTAATTGCAATCATACCGTGAGGCGTTGAGCTGTTGTAGTAGATGCTGTCGCCTTCACTCAATTCTTCAACATTGTCGCCAACCTGAACCTTAAGACTGCCCTTTAACACATAGTCAAATTCCTGGCCCGAATGCTTTGTTAAATGGATAGGCTTATTCTGCAAGCTTTCGCTGTACTCATATTTAACGAAATGAGGCTCGGCAATTTTTTTGCTGAATTTGGGAGCTAAGTTCACAATGTCAATGCCGTCCTCTTTAGCGGTCTTTTGGCCATGTCCTTTGCGTGTTACGGTGTATGATTTAAGATGTGCGCTTTGCCCTTCAAGAATATTTGTAATGTCAATATTGAAAACGTGTGCGCATTTATGAAGAAACGTAAAGGGGAAATCAAGCTTACCTTCCTCAAATTTTTGATAATCGTCAACGGTAACTTCAGTTTCAATCGCCATTTCTTCCTGCGTAAGACCTGAAATTTCTCTCATTTCACGGATTCGCATTGCCACCTCTAAGAGCTTTGCTTTTTCTGATGATGTGTTCAAATTCTTCTCCTCCTTTTGAAGATTTATATATAAATAATGAATATAAAACTACGTAAACGATGATTGAATGGAACTGTGATTATGCAATAAAAAAACACTCGCCTCAAAACTTTGAGACGAGTGTGAAATTCACATCCGCGGTACCACTCAAATTGCAAGCCTTACGGCTGCCACTCTCGGAATCCAACAATTCCTATGCTTTCACGCAGCAATCACGGGAAGCGCCTACTAAAATAACTCGTTCGGACCTCCGGCTCGGAAGGGATATGCTTTCAAACGCTCAATGCCGGTTCACACCTGCCACCGACTCTCTGAAAAGGACTCGTTTGTGCCGTCTTCGTCACAGCCTTTGTTTCAATTTGCATACATTTTAGCACTCTTAAATACCGTTGTCAAGATTTATTTTTAATATTTTTATTTTTACCGTATTTTTAAATTTTACGGCTTGATTTAATCTCCATACGATATTATAATGCAATAAATAAACAGTCTTTTCGGCGGTGATTTTAATGGAAATCAATTTGAAAAACGCAAAGAAAATGCAAACTCTTAAGGGCTTCGGCACGTCTGCTTGTTGGTGGAGCCAATATTGTAAGGGTGCGGCGGCTGAGAAAATCGCAGAGCTTTTATACGGCAAAACAGGGCTCGGGCTTAACATTTACCGCTACAACATAGGCGGTGGAACTGACGAAACCAATTGCCGAATCACAAACCCTTGGCGCAAAACCGAAAGTATGTATGTGTGGGATAAAGAAAGCAAAGAAGGCGTTTACGATTATTCGCAGGATAAAACCGCCGTTGATTTTATGAAGCTTTGCCTTTCAAAAGGCAATATTGACACGCTGATTTTATTTGCAAATTCACCCCATTGGTCGCTTACCTCAACGGGACAGACATCAGGAAGTTTACTTGAGCATACCTGCAACATTCCGAAAATGAATTACAGAAAATTTGCTGATATAGTACTTAATATCACGGAACATTTTTTGAATGAGGGCTTGCCCGTTAAGTACATAAGTCCCATAAACGAGCCTCAATGGAAATGGGGCGGAGACAACGTTTGGCAGGAAGGCTGCCATTATGAAACGGAAGAAGTTATTGAGATTTATCATATTTTTGCAGAAGAAATAATTAAGCGCCGCCTACCCGTAAAGCTTTACGGCCCTGAAAGCGGTGAAATGCTGGGCATGACAGAGAATTATCTTAACGCCATGCTTGCTGACGAAACTATTATGAGCGTTACGGATATTTTCGCCTATCATTCATATCACAGCGACAATTGCCTGAACACAAGAATCACATTTAAGAATGATTTTGTGACAAAGCACCCCGAATTGCGTTTTGATATGTCGGAATGGTGCGAGCTTCCAAATGAAAGCCATACCAAAAACTTTAAAGGCGCGCTGATAACCGCAAGAATAATCGGTCAGGATTTAATCTTCGGCGGAGCAGAGAGCTGGACTGCCTGGGTTGCCGTAAACCAAACGACTATCCGCGAAGACGGCTTTGATTATGCAGATGCAATGCTCAGCTCAAACGACGATTTTTCCCAATGGTATATTGCAGAACGCTATTACGCTATGGCGCATTTTGCAAAGTTTATTCCCGTCGGCTCAGTTTGTCTTGACACAGGATTTTTCCCCGAAGAAGACAACAGCTTTAATGTATTTTCATTCCTCGCTCCCGAAAATAAAACAGTCACGGTAATCGTAAACGAAACAGAAGAAAAAGAAATTACCTTAAACGGCAATTTCAGTAAAATGAAAATTATCCTTTCCACTCAAAACGAAAAAATGAAAGAAATATCTATCCCCTTTACCAACGGCAAAATCACCTGCCCCAAAAATTCGATTGTGACGGTAGTGGGTGAATAGAAAATAATTTCACGGGTTCGAATCCCCTTTAATAAATTCTCATAACAAAGGAAAAAAGGTAGCCACAAGGCTACCTTTCATCTTTTCTGGTGATCCACCGGGGATTCGAACCCCGGACACCTTGATTAAAAGTCAAATAAAAATCCCTATTCTGCGTGGTTTACAGGCTTTTATACGACATATAGTACGACTCGCGGCTCTAAAAGCAATAAATTATCCTGTACTTTGACCCATTGAATATAACAAAACGGTATTTATGATTTCGGAAGTAGGGTGTAGTATTTTTGATGTGCAAAATAGCTAAAAATGAGAAAAATAAAAAAATTTTAAAAAAGATTATATTTTTTTGAAAAAGTTTTGTTTTTATAGCAAAAACAGCTATGCACGCACCACTTTATTTGACATTCCATACAAAAGCAGTAAAATAACATTACAAATTAAAAACAACTTTCTTTTAGGAGGAAAAAAATATGACAAGAGAAAAGCAAATATTAAGCGAACTTTTTGGGGATGTACTTAATGGACCAACATTCTCGCAAATGACAGACGAACAGTTGAGAGAATATATGGTAGAATCGGCAAGGCTCGCTGAGGTGGGGCTGACAGATGAAGAAAGAGCACTGCTGAGAAGTTAAAACTGAACAAGGTATAAAATCAAAAAAGAGGTTGCTTCATTCAAATAGTGACCTCTTTTTCGTTTAATTTTAGTTTAATTACATTACTGA
>JAFLUN010000117.1 GCA_022508785.1 Oscillospiraceae bacterium | reverse complement strand
AACAGGCACAAAAGCACTATTGCAATTATAATCAATGCTTTAATCATTTTGAAAGCCCTTTCTGTCTTGCGTATTCGGCGGCGCCCAACGCTCCCATAAGCTGCGGGTCAATGTCAAGATCTACCACTTTTATTTTAAGAACCTTTTCTATTGCCTTTTTAAGTCCGTCGTTCTTTGCGCATCCGCCCGTAAGTGTAATAGCATCGGTAGCGCCTGCCTTTTTAGCCATAACGAAGCAACGCTTTGCAACTGCAAGCTGAATACCTGCCGCTATTTCGTCCATAGGCTTGCCCTCGCCCACAAGGGAAATTACTTCGCTTTCTGCAAAAACCGTGCACTGTGCCGTAATCGGAATTGTATTTTTAGCGTTAAGAGAGAGCTTGCAAAATTCGGGAAGGCTCATTTCAAACGCATTTGCCATAGCCTCAAAAAATCTGCCCGTACCTGCGGCACATTTATCATTCATTGCAAAATTCTTAACGGTGCCGTCTTTATCAATAGCAATGCCCTTAACATCCTGACCGCCGATGTCGATAATCGCCTTAACCTCAGGATTTGTAACATGAACGCCCATTGCGTGACAGCTTATTTCGGAAATATTTTCATCAGCAAAGGGAACCTTATTTCTGCCGTAGCCCGTGCCGATAAGATAACTTAAGTCCTCTGCAGAACTTAAGTCTGCAACCTTGTCTAATGCCTCGCCCAGAGCCAATTCTGCACTCTTAACAGGGTTTATTTTACTTCTTACCGTTGCGTCGGCAACCATTTTGCCGTTTTCATCAAGAATTACACATTTTGCGTAGGTTGAACCTACGTCGCATCCGCCAAAATATTTCATCGTTAATTTCTCCTTTTCCCTTTACCAAGCCATTGTATCGTCAAAATCAACAAGTGTCGGGTCAACGGGTTCTTCACCCAAAACCGTGGTCATATACTTATTGATTTGCTCACGCATATCTCTTCTTGAAATCGTTCTCGGGTCCATAAGGTCCTGAGGCACCCAAATGAAGCTTATATCTCTTTCTCTTGCCTGATCGTCAAAAATGCCTATCAGTCCGTCCATTCCCTTGCAGGAAATCTGGTCGTACATAATAACCATATCGGCGTTAAACTCATCAACGATTCTCCAAAGTTCGTCAACAACGTTTTGATAACCGCCTTTTGTATGCTTTCTCATGGTTGTTCTCTGCAAAGTTTTAGCGTATGTGGCAAGGGCTTTTTCTTCGTCTGTGGTGTCGTACTTTATGTAGGAAATCATTGTTTCCATATCCATTACGACGTTAACGCCCCAGCAGTTTTCAAGCCAGTTTGCAAGGCTTGTGTAATAGTTTGCAGGGCAGGACCAAACGATAGCTCTGTGGCGCATCTCCTTGGAAACCTTTTCCTTTTTTTGATAGCCCTTCATCATAAGCTTGTTAACCTTTTTATCGGTTTTCGGATAAAGCTTATTCATACCGCCTGAAATATGGAAATAGAAAAGTCTGTAAAGCCAGAAGGTTGC
>JAFLUN010000116.1 GCA_022508785.1 Oscillospiraceae bacterium | reverse complement strand
ATAAACGCATTTTTATCAATTTCTAAAATACGCTGTTGAAAAGCAACGATTTCTTTTTCTTTAAGCGCACACATAAGCAATATCGTATGCTAAATAAACTATTTTGTATCTAATTCATCGGTAATTATTTTTACAATTTTTTCCGTTGAACTTCCGTCCTCAACATTACCGATTTTTTTGAGAAAACTTTCAATAATATCTCTTCTTTTATCTGTATTGTAATTATCTATTTCTTTATAAAGCGTATCTTCGTCAGTCACGGTTGGATATGGCAACTCCGATGCTGTAAAATAAAATCCTCTTTCGACCTGGCCATAGTGGTCATAGTCAGGGCAATATAAAAAACAGGGGTTGCCAGTAAATAGGAAATCGAAAAAACTGCTCGAATAATCCGTAAGGAGAACATCGCTTACAGCAAGATACTCAGACATATCATCTCCAATATTTCCTGATAAAATATCAGAAGAATATTTGTTCCTTTGATTTTCCATGCTCAGCAGAACAGAGTCGTGCGCACGAAAAACAAAAACCCACTCTCCGCCAAATTTCCGACTCAAACCACTAAGTAACCGGTCAATATCCAATTTTTCTAACTGATATAAACCGCTCATTGCTAAGTCTCCGGCACGAAATGTTGGCGCAAAAAGGATAATTTTCTTTTCTTCCGGAATTTTCAGCTTTCTTTTTAATTGAACCTTGGTGCTGTCATCTATATTAAAAATAATATCGTTACGAGGAGTTCCACTCATAGTGATTGGAACTTTACCTTGACTCATATGATTATACAAATCGCGCATATAAACACAGTTGGCAGTGAGTAAATCAGCGGTTGAGTAGAAGGAAAGATTTCGACCTTTATTTTCCGGCTGATCTAACCCAATCTTTTTTAAGGCAGTTCCATGCCAAGTGCAAATGTTAAATTGTCCTTTTTTCTTTTGACGAGACAATATTTTGTAGCGTGCGCTTCCTCTCTCTGCATATCCATAGCACCAACCCATATAATTATCGACAATGATATGACTGGTAGAGCGATAGAATACAGATAAAAGACTTTGTGGTTTTACGCATCTCACATAATCAGGAGGCAATTCTCTGCATTTATCTGAAATCTCCCATATAAATTCAGCGTTATTTAATTTTTGGTGGAGCTTCTCTGATATTTTTCTTGGGCTGTCTGTGTATTGACCGCCAAAGCTATTAAAGTAAATTCTGTTTTTTTTGATTGGAAGCAGTTTAAAAACATATCCTATTGCAAGCATAGAATAAGAATATAAAGATTGGAGGTTCATATATATTATCTCCTTAACTGGTTTTGTTTTCGATTAGTTCAAAGGACTGTCAAAAGCCGCAAAAAAATCTAAATAAACTCATATGAGTATAAGGCTTTTCCATATTTTTGTCAACACATAGTGCAGGAGATGCAATGATGTGACAGATACAAAAAACGAGTTTTTGTATTTAAAGAAATAATCTTTTAATGATACAGCTTGAAGCCGTTGCCCACAATTTGACCTGCTTCGGAGAAAAT
>JAFLUN010000115.1 GCA_022508785.1 Oscillospiraceae bacterium | reverse complement strand
GGGATTTTATGTCTACAGAAAAAGTATTCAAATCAACGCAGGAACAGGCAGTAGCCGCCTGGGTTGGATATCTGAACCAAATAAGAATAGAAAGACTGTTTGATGCATTAAGTCAAGAAAACTTAAATCTTCAAAATGCAATGAAGTCTATAAACAGTACCTTAAAAAATGTTCACGAGATAATACAATCAAATCGTGGCGGGGAAAAAGGAATACATGGTTTTATTGCAGAAATATCAGAAGTTGGTATCGGTAATGCACGAGAAAATATAAAAGGAAATCCCGATGTTTATAAATGGGTAAACGACAACGGCCCTTCTGATTTATTGCGTGGCACAACAGAAATTCAGCAAAAGTTTTATTTATCAGGCGGCGATTTTTCTCTTGGTGCGGTTGCGAAGCATTTAGAAAAATATCCGCAATATTTAGCTGACGGTAAAAAGTATCAAATTCCAAAGGATCAGTACGAAAATATAAAACAGCTTTATCGACTGACAGAAAAAGAAGCATACAAAACTCTTTCTAACAGCGGCGATGGACTCACAATAAATCAGTGGAAAAAGGTTCATAACTTCTTTGAAAATAATAAAAATATTTCTTTTGATGATTTAGAGCCATCATTATTGAATTATGATGAAGTTCAAAAAGGAACGATTGATAAGACAATTATCAAAGAAAAAGAAAACTTAAAAAAAGTTAATAATGAGAGAAAAAATAAAGCAGTTGATGACAATAAACCAACTTTGGAAGAGGCGGGAAAATCAACTGCTATTTCGGCTGTAGTCGAAGGATCAACAACTTTTATTACTTGCATTATTCAGAAAATTAAATCGGGCAAAGCCATAAAAGATTTCACAAATGAGGATTGGGAAGAAATTGCAAAAGAAACGGGTATCGGCACTGCAAAAGGCGGAGTCAGAGGAGCAAGCATTTATGCGGTAACAAGTGCGGTAACGACCAAAGCTCCGAAGTTTTATGATGCAGGAATTAGTAAAGAAGCACTTAAAACGTACAACCGGACAGCTTCAACAACTGCCAATGCCGTAGTAACTGCTTCATTTGGATTAGCAGAGCAGGTACATAAATTCAGAAATGGCGAAATTACAGAGTTAGAATTGTTGGAAAATTCACAGATAGTTTGTCTGGACGCATCTGTCAGCGCTCTATCTTCTTTAATAGGTCAAATTATTATTCCCGTACCTATTCTTGGGGCAGTTATCGGAAATGCGGTTGGCACAATGATGTATCATACTGCAAAAGATAGCTTTAACAAAAAAGAACAAGCTATAATGAAGCAATACTATGATGATTTGATTGAATTGGATAATAAGCTTGATGAAAAGTATAGGCAGTTTGTATTAGAGTTATCAAAGTCATTTGAAGAATTCATATCAATTCTTGAAAAAGCCTTTTCTCCTGATATTAATGCGGCACTTGAAGGTTCTATTGAGTTGGCAAAATCTTTGGGTGTTGATAAGGATGAAATTTTAGACACCAAAGAAAAGGCATTTGCATATTTTTTAGACTAATCTTTCCACAATGAAACTATTCTAAAAGGAAAAATTTCATTGTGGGATTTTT
>JAFLUN010000114.1 GCA_022508785.1 Oscillospiraceae bacterium | reverse complement strand
ATTCCCATGGAGCGTATGTGCGCTCTTAATAAATGGAAAATGGTCGGCGAGGTTCTTATCCCGGGCGTTCTGAATGTGGGCGATATTGATAAAACCGACGGTTGTGCAAAAGCAGCAGCTTTAGCTGACGCAATTTAAGGAGATTTGAAGAGTGAAAAAGATTATTATTCTTAACGGCAGTCCCCGTAAGAACGGCAATACATCTGCTTTAACGGCGGCATTTGCCAAAGGTGCCGAAGAAGCGGGTAATCAGGTCACAGAGTTTCATCTTTCCGGCATGAATATAAACGGATGTATCGGTTGTTGGAAAGGCGGTAAGGATGCTGAACATCCTTGCTCCCAGAACGACGATATGGAGAAAATCTATCCGCTGTACCGCGATGCAGACATTGTGGTGCTGGCATCACCGCTGTATTACTGGTTTGTCTCAGGTTTTCTCAAAAACGCTTTTGACCGTCTGTTTGCTATTGCCGAGTGCGACCCCAATTACCGCAACCCCAAAAAGCAAAGCGTATTGCTGATGGCGGCCGAGGGGGCAGGCTTTAGTGAAAGTGAATACTGGTATGACCGAATTGAAAAGCATATTGGCTGGCACAGTCTTGGCAAGGTGCTGTGCGGTTATGTTACTCAGCCCGGCGATATTAACGGTAAAAAAGAATTGAACGATGCCTACGAGCTGGGTAAATCCATCAGCTAAAAGGTAACACACAGCGAAAATACAATAAACATTGCCATAAACACAGCAGAGGAGACGGTAATTATGCTTTTTTCTAACCGTTCCTTTGCTGTCTTTTTTTCATTTTGAGCCAATTGATAAATCCGTATATATCGTTCGCTAAAAAAGCTACAAAGCAAATGATTACCGATATATAAGAAACGTCTGACAGAGAAGCCAAAATCCACAAGACGATCAGAATAATATCATTTGCAGCATAAGCAAGAGCAAAATAGGCACTTCGTCTGAAGGTCAAATAAACTGCGAGAAAACTTGTTGTTACAGAAAGCGTACTCGGTATCAGATTTGCCGTGTGGAAATGCTTCAAAATGAAATAAAAAATAAAAGTTACAACGGCGGTGAGCAAAAGTATAAAAATTACTTCTGCTCTCTTTATTGAATTAACTTTAACTTCCGACTTGTTTTCGTTATAGGGATTTCGCAGCCATGAAATCAATGCAAAGACTGCCATAGGCGCCGTCATACCGAGATAAGTGATCATTTCACCGTAATAGGAAAAAGTATAAGATATTATTCCGTATAAAACGCTGAACACGACCATAAGAGCTTGTCCTATGGGGTTACCCTTTGCATTAAAAATCAAAGATGTTGCTCCGATAACAGAGGCTGTGAGAGTAAGATAGTTTTCTCTGTCAAATGATGCAAATGAAACGAAAATGAGCAGTATTGAAGAAGACCACAAAACAAGCTCACTCTTTGAAAAATATGAAAGTGCCGATTTAATCCTTGCCATCGCTACCTCCAAAAAAATAAGCATTCGTCTACACATCTTCAAAGACCTAACGATGTGTAACGAATGCTTTTGCATTCACTACCCGGTGGCAGTTTTTAATAATATAGCATAAAA
>JAFLUN010000113.1 GCA_022508785.1 Oscillospiraceae bacterium | reverse complement strand
TAGGGTTTGTTCTTGCGGAAATTTACATTGAGCGCAAGCGTGAGCAAAGAGTTGCCGGCAGACCTGAGCGATACGAAAAGAAAATGGCAGAGCTTAAAGCGAAAAAAGAGAAAAAGAAATAATTGCAAAAAATTACAGCAGCCTTACAAAAGTAAAGCTGCTGTTTCTTTATGCTTTGAAACAATTAAATTTAAAATTCAAGAGCGCCGTAGGTTCTGGGGTACGGGAGAACGTCACGGATATTCTGAACGCCCGTAGCGTAAATAAGAAGTCTTTCAAATCCCATACCGAAGCCGGAGTGGGTGCAACCGCCGAAACGGCGAAGGTTTACATACCAATACATAGCGTCCTTTGAAATTCCCAATTCGTCCATACGGGCGGTGAGCTTGCCGTAATCCGTTTCTCTTTCACTGCCGCCCATAAGCTCGCCTGCCTCGGGAACAAGCAGGTCAACAGCTCCAACGGTTTCGCCGTCGTCATTTTGGTACATATAAAACGCTTTAATATCTTTCGGCCAGTCGTAAATAAACACGGGCGCGTCAAAATATTCTTCAGTAAGATATTTTTCGTGCTCTTTTGCAAGGTCCTCACCGTATTCGGGCTTGAATTTGAAATCCTTACCCGAATTTTTAAGAAGAGTAATAGCCTCTTTGTGAGTAATGCGGTGAATTTTTGAGTTGATTACCTTTTGCATACGCTCACGAAGTGGGAGCCTTGTAAAGGTTTCAAGGAAAGTCAGCTCATCGTCACATTTTGCAAGGATTTTTTGAAGCACGCTTTTAAGGAAATCTTCTTCAATATCCATAAGACTGCTTAAGTTGCAAAATGCAATTTCAGGCTCAATCATCCAAAATTCTGCGGCGTGGGTGGGTGTTACGGAATGCTCCGCACGGAATGTGGGGCCGAAGGTGTAAATTTTGCTGAATGCAAGGGCAAAGGTTTCGCCCTCAAGCTGACCCGTAACCGCCAAAGACGTGGGTTTGCCGAAAAAGTCGTTGGCAAAGTCAAATTTTTCATCCTTAGGGTCAAGGCTCGTTACCGTAAAGGTGTTGCCTGCGCCCTCTGCGTCATTTGCCGTGAGGAGCGGTGTGTGAACGTAAACATAGCCGTTATCCTGAAAATACTCGTGAATTGCCATTGCGGCAACGCTTCGAACTCTGAAAACTGCCTGGAAAAGACGGGTTCTCGGGCGAAGATATGCAATTTCACGCAAAAATTCAAGGGAATGGCGCTTTGGCTGCAATGGGTAATCCTCAGGACAGTCGCCCACAACCTTAATAGAAGATGTATTTATTTCAATTTTATTGCCGTTTTCAACAACAGTTCCCTCAATCTCAATGGCGGCGCCGATGTGCGTGGTGCTGATTTTTGAAAATTCGGGATTTGTGTCATCGTAAACGAGCTGAATGGAATTAAAGCAGGTTCCGTCAAAAAAGTCGATAAAGCCGATGCTTTTCTGCTTGCGGTGATTTCTCACCCAACCGTGAAGCGAAACGGTTTTGCCGATAAACTCAGATTTTTTTTGGTAAAGTTCTCTTAAATCCATATAGTTCACATAGCCTTTCCAATCAATAAAAACTAAAAATTATTTTATCACTAATATATCCTCAAGTCAAGAATCAC
>JAFLUN010000112.1 GCA_022508785.1 Oscillospiraceae bacterium | reverse complement strand
CTTTTTCCTGCTTCGTCACAAAGCAGATAAAGCCATTGCGCTCTCTGCTCCATTTGACCTCTTACTGCCTGAATTAAGGATAATGTAATTTTGGGTTCGTTTGTAATTTTACTCATATTTTTACCTCTATTTTAAAAACAACAGACTTTTTTCTATCCATTTGCCGAGATCTCTTTAATATTTCATAAGATAACGGTCGATTTCCCACTGTGAAACACGCTTGCTGTAATCTTCCCACTCGTGGCGTTTACCTTTAAGATATTTTGTATATATATGCTCGCCGAGAACTTCTTTAATAAAGGGATCAGCCTCAAACTCGTCAAGAGCCTCACTAAGTGAGGAAGGAAGGCACTCAATGTTAGCCTCTTTAAGCTCCTTTTTAGTCATTGAGAAAATGTTCTGCGTGATTTCCTCAGGCGGAGTGAGCTTTCTTTTAATACCGTCAAGACCGGCAGCTAAACAAAGAGCCATTTCAAGATAAGGATTGCAGGACGGATCCGGGCAGCGAAGCTCAACTCTTGTTCCCATACCTCTTGAAGCAGGAACTCTTACAAGCGCTGAACGGTTTGAAGCAGACCAGGAAATATAAACTGGCGCTTCGTAACCGGGAACAAGTCTTTTATATGAATTTACAAGGGGGTTTGAAACTGCGGTGATGCCTTTAATATGCTCGAGCAAGCCTGCAATAAAGCTGTAAGCAATGTCGGAAAGTCCGTTTACATCATCGGGGTCATAAAACGCATTTTTACCGTCTTTCACCAATGACATATTTGTGTGCATACCGCTGCCTGCAATGCCGTAAACGGGCTTTGGCATAAAGGTGGCGTGTAACCCTCTGCGTGTTGCATAGCTCTTTACAACGTGCTTAAAGGTAACAACCTTATCGGCCGCGTCAAGCGCCTCAACAAAGCGGAAATCAATTTCATGCTGACCTGCGGCACATTCGTGGTGGGACTGCTCAATTTCAAAATTCATTTTGCTGAGAGCCAAACAAATATCTCTTCTGCACTCCTCGCCCAAATCTGCAGGGCCGATGTCAAAATAACCTGCAATATCGTCAGTTTGGGTTGTGGGATTGCCCTTTTCATCTCTTTCAAAAAGGAAGAACTCGCACTCGGGACCAACGTTTAAAGTATATCCCATATCTGCCGCTTCCTCAATAACACGGCGGAACACGCCTCTCGGATCGCCTTCAAAGGGAGTTACCTTATCCGACTTATAAACATCGCAAATAATTCTTGCAATGTCCTCTTTCCAAGGGAGAATTTCAAAGGTATCAAGGTCGGGCTTTAAGTACATATCTGATTCGTTAATACGGACAAAGCCTTCAATTGAAGAGCCGTCAAACATTGAACCATCGTCCAAAACCTTTTCAAGCTGTGCATCAGTAATGGCAACGTTCTTCATTTGACCGAAAATATCCGTAAACTGAAGTCGCACAAATTTAATATTATTCTCTTTTGCAATCCTTAAAATATCTTCCTTCGTGTAGCCCATAAAATTCACACACAGCCTTTCTCAAACCGCACTAAAAGCAAATTTAGAACAGTAAAATCAATTATTGTATTAGTATATCAAATATTTAATCTTTGTCAATGATGATATTTTTCTTCTTTCATTATATGACGGACTTTTG
>JAFLUN010000111.1 GCA_022508785.1 Oscillospiraceae bacterium | reverse complement strand
TCATTCCGATACACCTTGATGTGTGCAGTATGCTAATGATTTTATAATTTTTACTTATTCGATACTTATGCAGTTTTTGCTTTATTATATTTATGCGTTGTTTTCTCATCTTTTCACATAAAATGCAATGCGTCCCCTGAAGATGAGTTGCATTGCTGATTAAGTTTTTTAAGTTAATCTACCCAAAACAAAGAGCCGACAAACTGTGCGTTTACTTCACAAGTTCATCGGCTCTGCGTCTTTGCGTCTGGCTCTCTGATGACAGTTATTTGCAAATTGCTTGCTTCAATCAAACTTTCCTGTTTGCACTTCGGACAATAAAGGGGATAGTTTTTCAAAACTGTATCCTCTCTTACCTTGCTACGAGTTTTGTTATCACAAATAGGACATCGTATCCATTCTATTTTCATTTGATAATCACTCCACATTAATAGGCTCTACATTTTCTGTTTTAATATATTCCATTAGTGGAATTAAGTATTTAGGGTCTGTCCAATCACAATTTTGTCCCACAGCAGATATCAAAGCTTTCATCCACGGCTCATGTAAATTTGGATCTTTCTTGGCAATTGATTTCTGCAACATCTTACATAATGTACGGTCTATTAAGTTCATTTCGCTTTCATTCCATATTCCTCTACCATAAAAAACAGGAATATACGTCAAATCTCCTTGTAGATTACGGTTTTTGATTTCCAAAATCGTTTGTTCATCAAATGGAGACGCTCCCACACAAAAAACAGCCACTCTTCGCGATTTTAAACATTTATAGTTTTTTCTAAGCACATCTAACCCAGATATACCACTTGCATAAATTCCACCGGCAAAAATAATCCATCTGTATTTTTCAAAATCAATTTTGCTATGATCTCTGCTTTCCATAACATCGCAATCTAATTCATCTCTCAACATATCAACATATTTTTTTGTAGCTCCATACTTTGATCTATATAGTATCAATCCCATGCTCATAGCTGGTCTCCTTTCATAATTACAAATTTTTATCAGTTGACTTTTTTTCCAAATTATCTATCCCAGAATATAATTTAGACAAAAGCAGAAAAAGCTCTTTCACTTCTTCGTCTGTATAAACCTCAAACAAATACTTTAGTTCTTCTTGATATTTTGAAAAATCATTCTGAAAATAAATATCAGATTTTTCAGTAGGAAAAATGCACATAGCTCTCGGATCATCCGTACTTTTCCGCATAATCACAAATCCTTTTTTCATTAAAACATCTGCTATCTTTTTTATGTTCTGTCTGGAACAACCAAGCATTTCTCCTAACTGTGTAAATGTCAGATATTCTTTGGTTTGTCGTACAACTGACAAGAGCAAAAATTGTTTCAAAGACAGTTCTGGAATATGATTGTCAAAAAGCGTTTGCAACTTGTTGGAGACAATAAAAAGTGTGTTAAAAATTGCCTTTTGTTGATTATCTTTTGTTCCAGAAAATCTTAAAATTAGCTCATCAATTTTCATATGTTTCTCCTTATACGCAACTAGTTACTATATATTTTAGTAACTAGTTGCGTGTTTGTCAAGAAAATAATATTTTTATCCAGATTCTTTTTTTAGATATCATAAAATCTTGAGAAATATGATAGGGCATAAAATTTATTCCATACTTTTCATAAGACCTCCCTATATTTTCCGCAAATACCTTTTAAATAAAAAGCAAATCCACATAGCTGATAAA
>JAFLUN010000110.1 GCA_022508785.1 Oscillospiraceae bacterium | reverse complement strand
CTTGCATAACAATACAAATTATTATTGTTATGCTTATTTTTTTGTGCTATACTTTTAGGAAAATGATAAACTTTCAGAGGTATTACTATGCTATCTTTTTATCCTGAAAATTACGGTGCCGTGGCTGACGGAAAAACCAACGACGTTGCCGCAATTCAGACCGCTATTGACAAAGCGAGTGAGAACGGCGGCGGAAGGGTTGTTTTAACCTCGGGCAAAACCTACTATTCCGATTCAATAATAATGAAAGAAAACGTTGAGCTTCATTTGCAAATCGGCTCACGCCTAAAGGCTACCAGCGACATTAACGGTTATTTCAGACCGTGCAATTTTATAAACGACAAAACCAATACTTTAATCGGAAATCCCGTAACGGGTAAGCCGTCCTTTTGCTTTATTTACGGTTTTGAAGCCCACGGGTGCAAAATTACGGGCTTCGGCACTATTGACGCCAACGGTCACGCCTTCGTTGAGCGTAAAGATAAATATTACGTAACGGGCAATTTTTACCCCAGACCTACGGTAATTTACATAGAAAAAAGTAACCATATTACAGTTGAAGACGTGACTATTGTTGACGCTCCTTTCTGGACTCTTCACCCCGCAGGCTGTGACGACGTTCTTATTTCAAAAATCCGTATTCTTAACGATTTAGACGTTGCAAACTCTGACGGCATTGACCCTGACCACAGCTCTAACGTGCGGATTTTAGGCTGTCACGTTGAATGTGCCGACGACTGCATTTGCCTGAAAGCGTCAAAGGGCAATTCGGAATACGGACCTTGCGAAAACATTGTAATTTCCGACTGCACGCTGATTTCCACATCTGCCGCAATTAAAATCGGCACGGAGGGCGTTGGGGATTTCCGCAATGTGCTTGTTCAAAACTGTATAATTTCAAAGAGCAACCGCGGACTTTCAATTCAGATTCGTGACGGCGGAAACGTTGAAAACGTAAAATACAGTAATATTATAATTGAAACGCGCCGTTTCTGCCCTGATTGGTGGGGAACTGCCGAGCCTATCGTTATAACCGCATTTGACCGTGACGAAAACACAAAAGCAGGTCATATTAAAAATATCAGTTTTAAAAATATTACGGCAAAGGGCGAAAACGGAGTACTTATTCACGGAACGAAAGAAAACGTTATTGAAAACGTTACTTTTGAGAGCGTTGACATTACGCTTTCAAAGTCAACAAAATGGAACTCGGGGCTTTACGATATGCGCCCGGGGCTTAACAAAGACATTGAAAAGCACAAAAACGCCGGATTCTTTATCCGCAATGCTAAAAACGTTAAGATTTACGATTCTTCCGTTTCAATTGACCGCAGCTGTGAAGCTTTCGGCAACGCTCTTGATTTTGACGAAGAAAGCGCTCCCGAAACTTACCGCTTCAGCGAAAACCCGTGATTCTTGACTTGAGGATATATTAGTGATAAAATAATTTTTAGTTTTTATTGAAAGATTTTAACTAGCTTTTACAAACCCTGTAGGGGCAGGTTTCCATGCCTGCCCGAAACGCATTTGAGTAAAACTTAAAACTAAGGGGAGGGCATGGAAGCCCTCCCCTACTTTTTTGCTTTTTGCAATTATTTCTTTTTCTCTTTAAGCTCTGCCATTTTCTTTTGGTACCGTTCGGGTCGGCTTGCAACTCTTTGCTCACGCTTGCGCTCAATGTAAATTTCCGCAAGAACAAACCCTA
>JAFLUN010000011.1:34794-36505 GCA_022508785.1 Oscillospiraceae bacterium | reverse complement strand
GCAATACCTTTGTTTTTGACGGCGGACTTAGAGTATATAGCGCTGTTCCGGAATATATTGACGCAGAGTAATATCACGCTAACCGTCACTTGACAGACCGTGATAGATATGTTCGGCTTCTAAGACGAATTTACACGAGAAAAGGATTCCATACGGGGTCCTTTTTCTTTTTATTTTATTGCTATTTTAAAAACATTGTGATAATATATTTATAACAACATTTTTGAGAGAATAACGGCAATGACACTAAAAAAGCTACCTTATGAGCTGAGCGTATGCAAACTTAGTTCGCTAAATGATTTCAAATTTAATTTAGATTTCTGCTTTTTTGCTAAAACTGATGAAGAATTTTCTTTGGTGTGCAAAACTGAAGATGTTCCTTTATGTGCAGCAGAGCGCGATGACGGTTGGCGTGGTTTTTATTTTGACGAAACACTCGATTTTTCGCTTATCGGCATTCTTTCAAAAATTTCTGCTGTTTTAGCTGAAAATAAGATAGGAATTTTTGCCGTTTCAACCTTTAATACGGATTATATCCTTGTGAAATCCGAAAATTTTGACAGAGCGGTTGATGTGCTAAAATCAAACGGTTACACTTTTACTGAAGACTAATTTTAAGGAGAATTTTCTATGCCATTTATTGACGTTAAAACCTCATGCGAGCTTAATTCCGATAAAATTTCGCAAATAAAAACCGAACTCGGCAAAGCTATTTCTTTAATTCCCGGCAAAAGCGAAGCTTGGCTTATGGTTAACATTTCCGATAATTGCAACCTTTATTTTAAAGGTACTGACGACAAAAATACTGCCTTTGTAAATGTAAGTATTTTCGGCGAAACTTCAAAGTCAAACTTAGAAAATCTTACTTGTGAAATATGTAAGATTCTTGAAAATTCAGCAGGCATACCGTCTGACAGAATCTATGTAAAATTTGAATTTTCGGATAAGTGGGGTTATAACAACTTTATGTTTTAAATGCTTTAGGGTGTGAAAAGATGAAATCCATGAAATCGGTTAAACTGTTCCTGTTTTGTGTCGGTGCAGTTTTGACTGTGCTTTTTGCAATTGCAGTGTCTAAGCCGAATAACTCAGTCAGCGTTGGCTCCAATTCTGTATCTAATGAATTAGATACTGTTAAGACAAATTATACTGAAAATTCATCAGTTCCTGATGACAGTACGGATTTATCAGAAACAGAAACTACAGAAATTGAAGAGGATACAACGGCTTTTTCCGCAGAAAGCGAAGTGTCTACAGCTGATTCTTCAGAAGAAACAGGAACTACTCAAATAAATCTTTCAACTACTCAAAATCCTTCAACTACTCAAAAGCAAGAATCTACTGCAACCACTGAAAGAACGACTGCAGAAACAACCGCAGCTACAACTGCGCCCCGTGAAACTACAAAGCCGAATACTACACAAACAACACAAAAGGAAACTACCACTAAGCATACGTCAGTACCGACAGCAGTACCCTCTGATGACCCTGAGCAAATGACTGTTTATTATACAAAGACTGGTAAACGCTATCATTATGCGAACCCTTGCGGTAACGGTACGTATTATTCGACTACTTTGGCAGATGCGCTTAGCCGTGGATTAACGCCGTGCCAAAAGTGTGTTCCGTAGTAAACAACTTTCTGAAAGGATATGGATAATGCCTAAGCTTGAAATAACAAATATGGTAATGGTGCAGGATAAGAGCACGG
>JAFLUN010000011.1:3022-34694 GCA_022508785.1 Oscillospiraceae bacterium | reverse complement strand
ATAATGCCTAAGCTTGAAATAACAAATATGGTAATGGTGCAGGATAAGAGCACGGGTAAGGTTATAGTTCAGGAACGCGTAAAAAGCTGGTGCGGTATCTCTTTCCCGGGCGGTCATGTTGAAAACGGAGAAAGCATTTACGACAGTGCCGTCCGTGAAATCAAAGAGGAAACAGGGCTGAAAATTGAAAACTTAAAATACTGCGGAATTATTTATTGGTTTAACAATAAAACTGAGGATAAATATTTTGTTCATCTTTATAAAACGACCGATTTTTCAGGTGAAATGTTTACTGAAACCGAAGAGGGCAGAGTGTTCTGGGCTTCCATTGAAGAGCTTTACAATATGCAGCTTTCTTCAAATTTCAGAGAATATTTGCCTGTATTTTTAGAGGACAGGTACTCCGAGGCATACTGTTCGTGGAATGACGGTATGGATGTTGATTTAACTAAACCGAATCCGTGGGGAATAACTTACAGGTAGAAAAAAATATCAAAATAAAATATGCAAATTTCAAAATCCAAAACCGTTACGCTTATTTGTAGCGGTTTATTTTTTTATATACTCAAGTAAATTTATTATCTATTTTGGATATTTTTTGTTTACTATTACGCTTTTTTGTGATAAAATCAAAAAGAATAAAAATAATTTGGTGTAAATAAATGCAAATATTTGTTACAAAAGATGAAAATGAGACGGTTTCTTTAGGCGAAAGATTTGCAAAAACCTTGAAGGGCGGAACGGTAGTTGCATTTTTCGGCGGACTTGGTATGGGCAAGACCGCTTTCACAAGGGGAATGGCAAAAGCAGTCGGCGCGGTCAGAGATGTCTCAAGCCCGACATTTGCGATTGTGAACGATTACGGCGGCGAACCGCATCTGTATCATTTTGATATGTACCGTGTTGAAAGCTGGGAAGATTTATATTCAAGCGGCTTTTTTGACTATTATGAAAACGGCGGATTGTTAGCGGTTGAGTGGAGCGAAAACATCGAAAACGCTTTGCCTGAGAATACAGTCCGTGTAGTTTTTGAACGGGGAAAAAACGACACAGAACGCATTATTACAATAGACGGAGGCGAAGAAATATGAAAATACTCTCTATTGATTCGTCGTCTGTCAGCGCTTCGGCGGCAGTAACCGAAAACGGCAAAAGTCTTGCAGAAGAGTTTGTAAATAACGGGTACACTCACAGCGTAACCCTTATGCCGATTATCGAAAAGGTATTGAAAAACAGCAAATCTTCTGTTGCTGATATTGATTTGCTGGCAATAACAAACGGTCCCGGTTCATTCACAGGCGTGCGCATAGGAATTGCCTCTGCAAAGGGAATTTGCGATGCGGCAAATATTCCGTGCTTTGCCGTTTCAACCCTTGAAGCGATTGCAAAACCGCTCAGCACAAAAAATGTGCTTGCAGTGTCTGTTATGGACGCTCGCTGTAATCAGGTTTACACGGCATCGTTTTATATGGGAAAACGGGAGACACAAGACAGAGCAATTTTGATTTCAGAGCTTTTGAATGAGCTGAAAAACGAAAAAAGAGATATAGTTTTCATTGGCGACGGCGCATTGTTATGTTTCGATATGTTAAAATCAGAGCTTAATAACATTTCTGTTGCAGATGAAGAAATAAGGCTTGTTCACGCGTCAAACATTGCACTTTTAGCAGAGGAAAAGATAGCGAACGGGGAGAGCACCGTTAAATCCGAAGATTTACTGCCGTTTTATCTGCGCTTACCGCAGGCGGAAAGAGAGCTAAAAGCTAAAAAATCATAATATTTAGAACTAAAATAAAGGGGAAGAATAATGATAGCATTAGGAGCCGACCACGGCGGATACGAACTGAAAGAAGCAATAAAAAAGCATTTAGACGAACTCGGCGTCAGTTATATTGACTGCGGAACATACTCTGCCGAATCTGTAGATTATGCCCCGATAGCAAAAAGAACCTGTGACAAAGTAGTTTCGGGCGAATGTGAAAAGGCAATTCTTTGCTGCGGAACGGGTATCGGTATTTCAATGGCGGCAAATAAGGTTAAAGGTATTCGCGCGGCTTGCTGTTCGGATTATTTCAGCGCAAAGCTCACAAGACAGCACAATGACGCCAACGCTCTTTGTATGGGCGGCAGAGTTGTGGGTGTTGGTCTTGCTTTGGAGCTTGTTGACGTGTTCCTTAATACTGAATTTGAGGGTGGCAGGCATCAGCGCAGAATTGACCAAATAGCCGAAATCGAAAATTTATAGATTATCTTTGTGGTTACAAATTTTATTAAATTTATAAAAAGAGAGGAATATAAAAATGGCAAAAATTTTTGTTGCGGATCATCCGCTTATTCAGCACAAGCTCTCAATTCTTCGTGATGTGGAAACAGGCACAAAAGAATTTCGCGCTTTAATTCAGGAAATCACAATGCTTCTTTGCTATGAGGCAACCCGTGATTTACCCCTTGAGGAAAAAATAGTTGAAACACCAATGGGTAAATGCAACGCAAAGGTAATTGCAGGTAAAAAGCTTGCATTTGTGCCGATACTTCGTGCAGGTACGGGTATGCTTGACGGCGTGCTCGAATTAGTTCCGTCAGCAAAAGTAGGTCATATAGGTCTTTACCGTGACCATGAAACCTTAAAACCCGTTACTTATTACTGCAAGCTCCCCGCAGACATTTCAGAGCGAGAAGTGTTCGTTATTGACCCAATGCTCGCAACAGGCGGCTCTGCTATTGACGCTATTGATAAGGTAAAAGAATTTAAGCCGAAGTCCATCAAATTTATGGGCATCATTGCCGCTCCGGAAGGTATGAAAGCGCTGAGCGAAGCTCACCCCGACGTTGATATTTTTGTATCAGCTCTTGACGAAAAGCTTAACGAGGTAGGCTACATTGTTCCCGGCCTCGGAGATGCAGGTGACAGAATTTTCGGTACGAAATAAAAAGCTTTTAGCAAAATTTAACGGGCAGATTTTTCTGTCCGTTTTTTTCTCTTTTTTCAAAAAATGTGATGACAAATCAAACAAAATATAGTATAATCAATTGTTACTATGCGTTATTATGTTTATTGGAGGGGATTTTATGGCAGTAGTAAAAAAAGAGGCTTATTTTAACTCTTCAAACGGTGTAAATAAAGTTCATACTTTAATTTGGGAAGATGAGAGTAAAACTCCAATCGGCGTTTTACAGCTTACTCACGGAATGGCTGAGCATATTGAAAGATACGACCCTTTTGCAAGATTTATGGCGTCAAACGGATTTGTTGTTTGTGGTAATGACCATATAGGCCACGGCAAAAGCATAAACGACCGCTCAGAAATCGGCTATTTTGCTCCCGTAGACGGGGACAAGCGCTTGGTTGACGATATGCATATTCTCACTAAAATTATGAAAAAGAGAAATCCCGATATTCCGTATTTCCTTTTCGGTCACAGTATGGGTTCGTTTTGCGCAAGGGTTTATGCCGCTCATTTCGGTGAGGAGCTGAACGGTCTTATTCTTTGCGGCACGGGTGAAATACCTGACATTTCTTCCGCTCTTTTAGTTCCTATGGATGCAATTTGTGAAAAATACGGCGAAATGCGCCGTGTAGATGCCATAGGGGACTTAATGAACAAAGGCGCATCCTTAATAGTCGGTGAGAAAGACAATCCTCTTGCTTGGCTTTCTGTTGACGGTAATAACAGATTGGAATACTCTAACGATGACCTTTGCGGCTTTACTTATACTCTTCGGGGCTACCGTGATATGTTTGCGGTAATGTGTGAGGCTTGTGAAGCCTCTTGGGCTTATAAACTGCCTCAAATGTTGCCGATTTTTATAATTTCAGGTGCAAATGACCCTGTCGGCTCAAAGGGCAGAGGAGTTTTGGCGGTTGCCGATAATCTTGTAGACGCAGGCATAGAGCCTGAGGTTATTCTTTACCCGGGGCTTCGCCACGAAATACTTAACGAAGAGGACAACGACAGAGTTTACAACGATATTCTTGAATTTATTCATACTTGCTACAAAGCAAGGTAAGGAGATTTCAAATTGACAAAATTTGTTGAGAAGGAAAAAATATTAGAGCAGCAGGAATTGGCTGAAAGCGTAAAAGAACTATTATTTCTGCGTTTCGGTAAAATTCCGTTAGCCTTCGTTCATACATACGGCTGTCAGGGAAACGTTGCGGACAGCGAGCGAATTAAAGGAATCCTTTTGCAAATGGGATTTCAAATGACGGAAGAAATAACAGATGCAGACTTGATTCTTTATAACACCTGCGCTATCCGTGAGCATGCAGAGGACAGAGTTTTCGGTAACGTGGGTGCAGTTAAAAAGCTGAAAAAATCTAAGCCTGAGCTGATAATTGCTCTTTGCGGCTGTATGATGCAGCAGGAGCATATCAGAGAAAAGATTTATAACAGTTATCCTTTTGTTGATATTGTTTTCGGTACCCATGCACACTACATTTTACCTGAGCTTATAAAGGAGTATCTTACACGGAAAAAGCGTGTGGTTTCCGCCTTCGATATTGACGGTGAGATTGCCGAAGGCTTGCCCGTTTACCGTGACAGAACGGCTAAGGCGTGGCTGCCCATAATGTACGGGTGCGACAATTTCTGCAGTTACTGCGTGGTGCCTTATGTAAGGGGCCGCGAAAGAAGCAGAAAATCCGAAGACATAATAAACGAAGCAAAGCAAATAATAGCTGAAGGGTATAAGGACATTACGCTTTTAGGGCAAAATGTAAATTCTTACGGTAAGGGTCTTGAAGAGGACATCAATTTTTCTGAGCTTTTAAGAAGAATAAATGCTCTTGACGGGGATTTTACAATTCGCTTTATGACCTCACACCCGAAAGACTGCACTCATGAGCTTATTGATACAATAGCCGAATGTGAAAAGGCGTCAAAGCATATTCATTTGCCCTTCCAGTCGGGTAATAACAGAATTTTGGGTGAAATGAACCGCCGTTACACAAGGGAAAAGTACCTTGAGCTTATTAACTACGCTAAAGAGAAAATCGAAGGTCTTTCACTCACAAGCGATGTTATTGTGGGATTCCCGGGTGAAACCTACGAAGAGTTTTGCGATACTCTTTCCCTTGTAAAAGAGGTTGGATTTACGTCTCTTTTCACATTTATTTTTTCACCGCGAAAGGGTACAAAGGCGGCGGAGATGCCTGACCCTGTTCCACACAGTGAAAAAGCAAAGTGGTTTAAAGAGCTTTGCGATTTGCAGGAATCAATAGCGGCGGAGCATAACGCCGAAATGAAAGGTAAAACCTTCCGTGTTCTTTGCGAGGGTGAAAGCAAAAACAGCGAAGAACTCCTTGCAGGCAGAACCGACGGAAATGTTATTATCGAATTTAAGGGCGATAAATCACTTATCGGTACTTTTTGTAAGGTTAAGGTTACAGAGCCGCTTAACTGGATAGTCAGAGGCGAGCTTGTAAAATAAACAGTTTATAATTTTCAAAATAAAGGAGTTAAAACAATGGACAATCTTGAAAAACTTGCAAGAGAGTTAGGCGCAGCAATTCAAAATGACGAGCGCTATGCTAAATTTGTTGCCGCAAGAGAGGCAAACGACAAAGACACAGGTCTTGCAGAGCTTATGAGCAAAATTCAGCTTATTCAAATTTCTTATCAGCATGAGGCTGCAAAAGAAAATGCTGACGAAGGCAAGCTCAAGGCTTATGACGAAGAATTTAGAGGCGTTTATTCTGAAATTATGCAAAATCAAAATATGCGCAATTACGAAATGGCAAGAAAAGATATTGACGATATGATGAATTACCTTACAGGTATTCTTGCCCTTTGCGTAAACGGCGACGATCCCGCAACCTGCGACCCGACAGCACATAACGACGCTTGCGGCGGTGACTGCTCATGCTGCGGCGGTGGCTGTGATCACGACCACGATCACGAATAAGTTTTAAGAAAGAGAGGGGGCATAAGATATGGCAGAGCTTTCACCCATGATGAAGCAGTATTTTGAAATAAAAGAAAATTACCAGGACGCAATTCTTATGTTCCGTCTCGGTGACTTTTACGAAATGTTCTTTGAAGATGCAAAGGTTGTATCTAAAGAGCTTGATTTAGTCCTTACGGGCAGAGACTGCGGTCAGGAGGAGCGCGCGCCTATGTGCGGCGTTCCTTTCCACAGCGCAGATTCTTACATAGCAAAACTGGTTTCTCACGGTTATAAGGTAGCCATTTGCGAGCAAATGGAAGATCCGGCCCTTGCAAAAGGCATAGTTAAGCGTGATGTTATAAGAATTGTAACGCCCGGAACGGTTATTGAAAGCTCAATGCTTGACGAATCAAAGAACAATTACCTTTGCTCTGTTTGCGCTTATGACGGCAGAGTAGGTTTGGGCTTTGTTGATATTTCAACAGGTGAGGTCAATCTTACCGAGTTTTCGGAAAATACGGAACAAAGAGCGGTAAATGAAATAGGCAGGTATAACCCGTCTGAAATAATTCTCAATAAAGAGGCTGTTTCTTTTCCGAATCTTTCTGAATTTATTTCCAAAAAGCTTGAAGCATCCGTTGAAATATTAACCGATGAATTTGATTTAGAAAAAGCTACTGAGGAGATTAAAAATCATTTTAATACTAATGATTTGACATCTCTTTCCCTTAACGGCAGAGAAAGTGCGGTAAAAGCGTTAGGCGCCGCGTTACTCTATTTAAAATCAACTCAAAAAAGAGACCTTGACAATATTAAAAGCATCAAATTTTATACCGATGCAAAGTATATGAAGCTGGGCGTTTCGGCAATAAGAAATCTTGAGATTATTGAAACAATGCGTGACCGCAACACAAAAGGCTCTTTGCTGTGGGTTCTCGATAAAACCAAAACCGCAATGGGCAAAAGAATGCTTCGCTCATTCCTTGAGCGTCCCCTTTATGACTGCGCTGAAATTTCAAGAAGACTGAACGCCGTTGACGAGCTTTATTCAAAAACCGAAATGCGTGAGAACATAATGAAGCTTCTTTCAGGCGTTTACGACATTGAGCGTTTAATGACCCGGGTTGTTTACAACACCGCCAATGCGAAGGAACTGCTCTCACTCCTGTCAACCCTTCAAAAGCTACCTGAAATTAAATCGAATATTTCAACCTGCGAATGCAGTCTTTTGAAATCGGTTTACAATGAGCTTGATGTTTTAGAGGATGTATGCTCGCTGATTGACGTATCTATTTCCGAAGACGCTCCTTTTTCCGTCAGAGAGGGCGGCATGATTAAAGACGGCTTTAATAAAGAGCTTGACGAGCTTCGCAGTATTGTAAACGGCGGCCGTGACATTCTCACAAAGCTTGAAGCCGAAGAGCAGGAAAAAACAGGCATTAAAAAGCTTAAAATCGGCTATAACAAGGTGTTCGGATATTTCTTTGAGGTACTCAATTCCTACAAAGAGCTTGTTCCCGAGCATTATATCCGCAAACAGACCCTTTCAAACTGCGAAAGGTACATAACAGAAGAGCTTAAAGAGCTTGAAACAAAGGTACTGGGCGCTCAGGAAAGAATTATAAGCCTTGAATATGAAATACTCAATTCAATCCGCAAAAAGATTGCAGGCGAATACATAAGGACGCAAATGACATCCCATTCTCTTGCTCTTTTAGATGTAATTTGTTCGTTATCGCACGTTGCGGTGCAGAATAATTACACAAGACCCGATATTAACGACAAAGGTGTAATTCGCATTTCAGAAGGCAGGCACCCCGTTGTAGAAGCCCTTCAAAAAGGCACTATGTTCGTTCCCAACGACACGCTCCTTGACACGAATGAAAACAGAATGATGATAATTACAGGACCTAATATGGCGGGTAAATCCACATATATGCGCCAAATCGCATTGATAGTTTTAATGGCTCAAATGGGCTCGTTTGTTCCTGCAAGGTCAGCGGATATCGGAATTGTAGACGCTATTTTTACCCGTGTTGGAGCATCTGACGATTTAGCATCAGGTCAGTCAACCTTTATGGTTGAAATGAACGAGGTTGCGGAAATTTTAGCTTATGCTACTGGTAACAGCTTAGTAATACTTGATGAAATCGGCAGAGGTACTTCAACCTTTGACGGAATGAGTATTGCCCGCTCTGTTGTCGAGTTTTTAGCCGATAAAAAGAAAGTCGGGGCGAAAACCCTTTTTGCAACACATTACCACGAATTATCCGAGCTTGAAAATCAAGTTGGCGGAGTTAAGAATTATAATGTCGCAGTTAAAAAACGGGGTGACGATTTAACCTTCTTGCGAAGAATTATCCCCGGCGGCGCAGACAGCAGCTTCGGTATTGAGGTTGCAAAGCTTGCAGGAGTTCCCGATACCGTAATTTCAAGAGCAAAGGTAATTCTCAGAGTTTTAGAAGATAACGATTTAATGAAACCGAGTGTAAACATACCCGAAGAAATTGAAACGCCTGAGGATTTTCAAATTTCATTTGACGACGGCAGAACGGAAAATATAATTGAGCGTCTTAAATCTCTTGATGTAAATGTTCTGACGCCAATTGAGGCTATGGGCATACTTCACGAGCTTGCAAGCGAGGCGAAGCAATAAAATAACAAAAACAGTTAAAGGAGGTGCAGTCAATGGCAAAAATAAATAAGCTTCCCGTGGAAATTTCAAATTTAATAGCGGCAGGCGAGGTTGTTGAAAGACCTGCAAGCGTTGTAAAAGAGCTTATGGAAAATGCCGTTGACGCAGGCGCCGACACCATAACCGTTGAAATTCAAAGCGGCGGTATTAAATTTATAAGAGTAACGGACAACGGCTGCGGAATAGCAAGAGAAGACGTTAAAACTGCATTTCAAAGCCACGCCACAAGTAAAATTTCAAGCGCTGACGACTTAAATTCCATAATGACCTTGGGCTTTCGCGGTGAGGCGCTTCCCTCAATCGCCGCTGTTTCAAAGGTAAACCTTATTACAAGAACCGAAACGGAAGAGTTCGGCACAAGCCTTAATATTGAGGGCGGTGAAATAACCGATATTTTTGATGCAGGCTGTGCGGTCGGCACAACGTTTATTGTCCGTGAGATTTTTTATAACACACCTGCAAGAATGAAATTTTTGAAAAAGGATGTAAGTGAGGGCAATTTCGTTGCGGCGGTAGTTGAAAAAATAGCACTTGCAAATCCGAATATTTCAATAAAATTTATCCGTGACGGCAAAAACGTTTTTTTGACGCAGGGCAACGGCGAACTTAGAAGCGTTTGCTACTCAGCATTCGGCAAGGATTTTTGCGACGGACTTATTCCTGTCGATTCTGAAATAAACGGTATCCGTGTTCACGGGCTTGTTACTCCGCCGTACAATTCAAGAGGCTCAAGGGGTATGCAGTATTTCTTTGTGAACGGAAGAAGCATTCGCAATTCTACGGTGACTGCCGCCTTTGAAGCCGCTTATAAAAACACCGTTATGGTTGGGAAATTCCCGGGCGGAGTATTGTTTATTGAAATAAGTCCCGAAAGAGTTGACGTTAATGTTCACCCGTCAAAAATTGAAGTAAGATTTTCAGACGAACACGCTCTTTTTGATGCGATTTTTCATTCGGTAAAATCAGTACTTGATAATATTGACAGCTTTAAGCAAGCGCAAATTACACCTTCAAAACCCGTAAATACTCAGGTTTTTCAAAAGAAACATTCATTTAACGAGCCGCAAAGTGCAGAGCAAACCGTAATTCCCCAAACGGTAACACCTTCGTTTGAAAGCAATTTTACCGTGTACGATTCTGCAAGTAATTCTAATGCGTATCATACGGACGAAAACGACAACGGCTTGGAAATTGAATTTCCCGTTTTGAAAAAAGCAGAGCCGATTGAGCTTAAAACAGAAGAAAAATCAACGGATTGTGTATATAACGAAGACTTCAAAATTTTAGGTGAAGCGTTTAAAACATATATTTTTGTTGAGATGAGCGGTTCTGTATTTGTGATTGACAAGCACGCCGCCCACGAAAGAATAAATTTCAATAGGCTCAAAGAAACAGACCACCACACAGGCAGTCAAATTCTCATTGAGCCCGTTTCCGTGACACTCGGCAAGGACGAATACACTGCCGTGCTTGAAAATCTCGATTTAGTGTGTAAGGCTGGCTTTGACACTGAGGATTTCGGCAACGGTTCGGTAATAGTCAGAAGCTGCCCGTCTTCCCTTGACAGTCAGGAAATAGCTCCGCTGATCGGCGAGCTTGCAGGCTATCTTCTTAAAAACAAAAAAGATATTGTCAATGAAAAAATGGATTGGATATATCATAACGTTGCCTGCCGAAGCGCAATAAAGGCAGGGGATAAAACAAGCCCTGCAGAACTGTATGAGCTTGTAAAAACCGTGCTTTACGATAAAAATGTGCGTTTTTGTCCCCACGGAAGACCGGTAATGATAGAAATTACAAAAAACGAGCTTGAAAAACAGTTCGGAAGGATACAGTGATGAAAAAAATTCCCGTAATCGCCGTAGTCGGCCCTACCGCATCCGGAAAAACGGCGCTTGCAGTTAAAATTGCCCAAAGGTTTAACGGACAAGTTGTGTCGGCTGACTCAATGCAGATTTATAAGGGTATGGATATTGCAACTGCAAAGCCTACGGAAGAAGAAATGGGCGGTATCAGGCATCATCTAATTGATTTTTTGCCGACGGATGTAAGGTTCAGCGTTGCGGATTATGTATCCGCCGCACAAAAATGTATATCGCAAATAAATAAAGACGGTTTTATAGCCGTAGTTGCAGGCGGAACGGGGCTTTATATTGATTCGCTGTTACAGAACGTTTCCTTTTGCGTGCAAAAAACAGACGACAGTGTGAGACTGAGAATAGCAGAAGAATACGAAACTCTCGGCGGTGAAGAACTGCTTTTGCGTCTGCAAAAAGTTGACCCTGAAACGGCTAACCGCATTCACCCGTCTGATAAAAGCCGAATTGTAAGAGCGCTGTCTCTCTTTGAATCAACGGGTACAACAATTACTGAACAGTATAACAATTCAAGGCTTTCACCGTCACCGTATGAAGTATTATACATAGGAATAAACTACCGTGACAGAGAGTTGCTTTATTCACGCATAAACGGGCGTGTTGACAAAATGCTTCAAAACGGGCTTTTGGAAGAGGCAAAATCTTATTTCGATTTAAGTAAAAACACAACTGCTTCGCAGGCGATAGGGCATAAGGAGTTAGCGCCGTTTTTTAAAGGTGAGAAAACACTTGATGAATGTATAGAAAATCTTAAAAGAGAAACAAGGCGTTACGCTAAAAGGCAGCTTACGTGGTTTAGGAGAAACGAAAATATAAATTGGATTTATCCTGACGATTACCAAAATGCAGACGAAGCGGTGAATATTGCTTTGGGTATTGCAGAAAATTTTTTGAGGAGCTGTGACAATGGGCAATTTGAAACTTAATAAAAACAGCATAAAATATATAGTTGGCTCCGTCCTCGGCGTTGTAATTATTATCTATTTTGCCTATCAGGTTTATCTTATGAATGCTTCGCCTTACAGAACGGAAACGGCTATTGAACGCAAACTGCAAAGCACCATTGAAACAAAGGGCTTTGTCGTTCGTGACGAATCAAACCTCACGGCTTCGGATTCAAGCGGTACAATTATTTCAATAGCGGAAGACGGCAAAAGGGTCGGCAGCGGAGAAACGGTTGCAATTTCATTCAAAACCGCGCAAAGTGCCGCAACTTATGTTAAATTAAACGAGCTTAACAATGAAATAGATTATTATAATCAATTAAAAAACAAGGTGGGAGCAGGCACAAATTCACCGTCATCTTATAACAATATGATAAACTCCGCGTGCATCAGTTATATTTGCTCCGCAAGGGAAGAGATTAACAGTGATTTTGAGGATGCTTTAGGCGATTTGCGTGATGCAATTACCACCAAACAGTTAGCTGTGGGAACGGTTATTTCAGTAGATGAAAAGCTGGCAGCTCTTCAGGCGGAGCTTTTAGAACTTAATGGGAAGGATTTAGGCTACACCTCTATTGCTTCGCCTAATCCCGGGTATTATATCGGCTCTGTTGACGGGTATGAAAGCGCCGTAAAATACAGTGACGTACTAAAAATGAACGTTGCGGATATTAACAACCTTGTATCCTCAGAACCTTCTGCGGTAGACGGTAATGTAATGGGAAAATTAGTCGATTCGTTTAATTGGTACATACTTTGCAACGTGCCGTATGACCTTTCAGGGTCCTTGGAGGTTGGCAAAACCGTTAAAGTTAATATCCCAAATACATCTACGGGCACTTTTGAATGTGCCGTTGAGAAAAAGGGCGAAAAGGAAGGGGATTACATTTCAGTAATTCTTAAATGCGGTCTTATGAACCGTGACGTTGCAAAACTGCGGATTACGGATATTGAAATAATCACTGATGAATATATGGGCTTTAGGATTTCCAATAGCGCTATCCGTGAAGAAGACGGGCAGAAAGGCGTTTATGTTTTAAAGGGAAATACGGTTCAGTTTAAAAAGGTGAATATTCTTTACTCTTCCGAAGAGTATTCAATAATTGAAAGTCAGGCTGATAATTCTTCATATCTTCGTCAGTATGACACGGTTATTACACAAGGAGTTGATTTATATGACGGAAAAGTCATTTCTTGAACAGCGTCAGGCAGATATTTGCTATAATCTTGACGTTATAAATGAAAAAATTGCTAATGCTGCAATAAAATCAGGCAGAAACCCTGAGGATATTCGTCTTATGGCAGTTACAAAAACCGTTGATCCGATGTATATAAATTTTGCCATTGACCACGGTGTTAATCTTATAGGCGAAAACAGAGTTCAAGAGCTTTTAAGAAAAAAAGACGAGCTTCATTTAGACGGCGTTGAAAAGCATCTTATCGGTCATCTGCAAACAAATAAAGCAGGGCAGATAGTCGGCGTTGCGGATATGATTCAGTCGGTGGATTCCGTAAAAATTGCAAAGGAAATTGCAAAGCAGTCTGTAAAAAAAGGCATTGAAACAGACGTTTTGCTGGAAATTAACATCGGCGCGGAAGAAAATAAAACGGGATTTGAAGTAGGCGAATTTAGGGAGAGTGTGTATGAGATTGCCGAAATCGGCGGAATTCACGTTAAAGGACTCATGTCAGTGCCCCCCATATGCGAAAATGATACAATACTTTGTAAATTTTTTGAAAATATATACAATATATATGTTGACATTAAAGGTAAAAAGATAGATAATATAAGTATGCAAATATTGTCGATGGGTATGTCCAGCGATTATGAAAAAGCTATTTTATGCGGTTCGGAGCTTGTAAGAATAGGTTCTGCAATTTTCGGTCCGAGAATATATTAGGAGGTTTAGACCATGAGCTTTTTAGACAAAATCAAAAATATCGTAAATGTTGATGAGGACGGTTATTATCCTGACGATGACCCTCAGGATGCTGATTACGGTTCAAACGACCGCTTCTTTGAGCCGAGCGAGGAGAGAGGTTCAAGACCTTCTTACCAAAGAGCTCAGCGTCAGTCAGAGCAGGAAAAGGTTGTAAATATTCACACTACCGCACAGCTTCAGGTGGTTCTTTCTAAACCCGAAAAATTTGACGAGGTTTCCGGCATTGCGGACAACCTTAACGAAAAGAGAACGGTTGTTTTAAACCTTGAATCTGTAAATAAGGAAACTGCACGCAGACTTATTGATTTCCTTTCAGGTGTTGCTTACGCAAACAACGGTCAGCTCAAGCGTGTTGCAAACAGCACGTTTATCATTACTCCTTATAATGTTGACGTTATGGGAGATCTTATGGAAGAACTTGAAAATAACGGAATGTTCTTTTAATTTTCAGAATAGAATTTTACGGGCAGGAATACTGCTCTTTCAAAATATGCCTGTGGGCAAGAATAGGAAGGTAAACTATGCTTACACCTGATAAAATCAAAGAAAAACAGTTCCAGTCATCAGGCAGAGGTTCTTACCGTGCTGATGATGTAGACGCATTTATGAATGAGGTTTCCGCTTCATACGAGCAAATGTTTAAAGAAAACGGCGACCTTATCCGTAAAATAAGTATTCTTGCAAAAAAGGTTGAAGAATACCGTGCAGATGAAGAAAGCCTTAAGCTCGCATTGTTAAACGCACAGAAGCTTGCTGACCAAATCGTTGCAGAAGCAAAAGAAAAGGCTCAAAATGAAACTTCCGCGGCTTTGGCAGAGGCAGAAAAGAAAGTGGCAGATGCAAATGCACAGGCAGAGGAGCTTACCGTAAACAGTAAAAGAGAATCTGCTGCTATTGTTGAAAGTGCAAAGGCTGAGGCGGAGCGTATTGTTGCCGATGCTAATAAAAAAGCCGATGAGGTACTCGGCAATATCAACAGAAAAGTTACTCACGAAACACTTGTGTTTGATATGACTAAAAGAGAAGCATCTGAGTTTAAGAGCAAGCTCGTTGCTATGTATAAAGAGCATATCAATCTTATCAATCAGCTCCCCGAAATAGTTGACGAGCAGCTTGACGCTGAAGAAAATACCGAGGTTGCTCCCGAAGAAACAGCAGCACCCGAAGCGGTTGCAGAAGCTCCGGCAGTTGAAGATGTGGCTGAAGAAGCAGTTGCAGAAATTGAAGAAATTGCAGAACCTTCAATAGAGGAGCCTGAAATAACGGAGCCTGAAATTGCAGTTGAGGAAGAACCGGAAGTTCCGGAAGAGGTTTCAGCACCTGTTTTTGAGGATATATATTCCGATTCAGCAGAGCAGGAAGAGGCTCCTGCCGAGGCAATCGAAGAGCCGGTTAAGGAAAACGCCTTTAAGCTTGATTTAAGCAAAATAGATTTTTCAGACGATGATGACGAGCCTGATGTAGTAGCAGAGCCTGCTGAGCCTGCACGCACCTTCGGCAAGGTTCAGGATGAAGAACCCGAAGACGACGATGACGATAACGGCTCAATATCTTTCAAGAATTTCTTCAAGAAAAAATGATAGAAGGTAAATAATGCGTCGAATAATTACAGTTTTATCTGCTATTTGTTTAGTTGTTACCGATCAGCTCATAAAACTGCTTGTGATTGCATGTCTTAAACCTATTGGCAGTCTTGGTGTTATTAACGGATTTTTACGTTTGAATTACGTTGAAAACACAGGGGCTGCTTTTGGTTCTTTCAGCAAGCATACAGGCGTTTTGTCAGTTGTAACTGCTTTGGCTATTATAATAGGATTTTACTATCTTTTGAGCGGTAAAATAAAGTTTGGATTTGAATATGTTTGTATTCTTACGGTTTTATCCGGCGGAATAGGCAATCTTATTGACAGAGTGTTCAGAGGATATGTTATTGACTATATCGAACCGCTTTTTATTGATTTTGCAGTATTTAATTTTGCCGACATACTCGTAACCTGCGGAGCGGTACTGTTGATTATTTGGCTTTTAAAGGATATTATAAAGGAATTTAAAAAATCGAAAGAAACTTAATGCGATGAAAGAATTGATAATTGAAGTTAGTGCGGAAAATGAGGGTGAGCGGATAGATAAATTTTTATCTGTCTTAGTTTCTGACACCTCACGCACTTCAATTCAAAAATCAATTGAAAACGGATGCATTTTTGTAAACGGTAAAAATGTTAATAAGAAATATAAGGTTCAAATCGGCGACGAGGTTAAAATCTTAGAACAGGAACTGAAAGTTTTAGATGCGAAGCCTGAAAATATACCGCTTGACATCGTCTTTGAAGATGAGCATTTGCTCGTAGTTAATAAACCGAGAGGAATGGTTGTGCATCCTGCTCCGGGGAATTACAGCGGAACGCTCGTAAACGCTTTGCTTTATCATTGCAAGGATTCACTTTCGGGAATAAACGGTGTTTTGCGCCCGGGTATCGTTCACAGAATTGATAAAGATACGAGCGGTCTTTTAATAGTCGCTAAAACCGATAAAGCACATTTGGGTCTTGCCGAACAGATTAAAGAGCATTCTTTCACAAGGGAGTATAATGCCGTAATTTGCGGTCATCTTAAAGAACAGAGCGGTACAGTAAATGCACCCATAGGAAGAAGCACTAAGGACCGCAAAAAAATGTGCGTTACAGACACAAATTCCAAAAATGCCGTTACCCATTATTCCGTAATTAAGGAATACGATAAGTATTCTCACGTTTCGTTAAAGCTTGAAACCGGCAGAACTCACCAAATAAGAGTTCATATGGCATATTTGGGGCACGCAGTGGCAGGGGATCCGGTCTACGGCAACGATAAGTTTAGCTCAACTCTTAACGGTCAGTGCCTTCACGCAATAAAAATCGGGTTTATTCACCCGATAACTTTCGAGTACTTGGAATTTACGACCGATTTACCGGATTATTTCAAGGAATTTTTAAATAAAATATCTTAATGAGGTTGGTATGATAAAAAAAGATTTTTCAGATTGGCTTGTCGTTTCTGATATTGACGGAACGCTTAATAATAAGCTTCGTCAGCTCCCCAAAAGAAACTTAGAAGCAATAAACCGCTTTGTGCTTGAATGCGGCGGTCATTTTACTTTGGCTTCAGGCAGAAACGTGCAGTCACTTCGTCGGCATTTTGAAAAATTGCCGATTTCCGGAACACCTGCGGTAGTTCTTAACGGTGCAGGCGTTTACGATTACGATAAAGAAAAAATGGTAAGGTTTTCTCCTATAAATCCTTCCGCTATTGAAATTGTTAAAAAGGTTTACGAGCGTTTTCCGTCTGTTGAAATAGAGGTTCTTACCGACAAAACGATTTACACCCTTAATTCAAAAATATTCTGTCCCGTAATGGTAAGGGCAGATAAGCTAAATCACACCGATTATAAAAGATTCAGTCAGTTGCCCACAGAAAATTGGGGCAAGGTAATTTTCCTCGGTGTGCCGTATCTTATTACGGAAATCAGAAAATTTATTGACAGTATTCCGGATAAAAAAGCAAATTTTATGTCAAGCTCAATTTCTTCTTTCGAGATGCTTGAAGAGGGTGTTCACAAGGGCGTAGGCGCTATGGAAATTGCGGAGCTTTATAATATTCCACATAAGCATACAGCAGCAATAGGCGATTATTTCAACGATTACGATATGTTAAAAACAGTTTATCTCTCTGCTTGCTGCGGACAGGCACCGCAAGGGCTTAAAGATGTTGCCAAATATCACGCTTGCCATTGCAACAAAGGCGCAGTAGGGGATTTGCTTGAATACATAATGGATAAATATCAGGAGGAATAATAATGGATGCAAATTTGAAAAAAGAGTTGGAAATCTTTGCAGCAAAAGAGCGGCTTCTTTTGCTTGAAGGCATTTTTAATGCAAAAGCAGGCCATCCGGGCGGCTCGCTTTCAATAGCAGAAATTCTTGCTTATCTTTATAATGTTGAGATGAAGGTTGACCCTGAAAATCCAAAAGATCCGAACCGTGACAGGTTTGTTCTTTCAAAGGGTCATGCAGCACCTGCTCTTTATGCAACACTTGCCCTCAAAGGCTTCTTCCCAACGGAAGATATGAAAACTCTCCGTAAAGCCGATTCTTATCTTCAAGGGCACCCCAGTATGAACAAAGTGCCGGGTGTTGATATGAGCACAGGATCGTTGGGGCAGGGAATTTCTGCGGCGGCAGGAATGGCGCTTGCGGCAAAGCTTGATAATAAAGATTACAGAGTTTATACAATCCTCGGCGACGGTGAAATTGAAGAGGGTGAAGTTTGGGAAGCGGCAATGTTTGCATCGGCAAAGGGGCTTGACAATCTTCTTGTTATTGTTGACAATAACAACCTTCAAATTGACGGTACTGTTGAAGAGGTTAATTCTCCTTATCCAATTGTTGAAAAATTTGAAGCATTCGGATTTAATACAATAGCGATTGACGGCAATAATTTTGATGAAATTGAAGCAGCCGTGAAGTCTGCTAAAGAATTTAAGGGCAAACCCACGGCTATTGTTGCAAAGTGCGTTAAAGGAAAAGGCGTTTCCTATATGGAAAATGCAGTAAATTGGCACGGCGCGGCACCGAACGAGGAGCTTTACAATACGGCAGTTGAAGAGCTTACAGCAGTTCTTAAAGGTTTGGAGGCGTAAACTACGATGAGTGAAATAATTAAAACCGCTACCCGTGACGCATACGGCAAAGCATTAGTTGAGCTTGGCGAATCAGATAAAAAAATATTAGTTCTTGACGCGGACCTTGCGGCTGCAACAAAAACAGGTATGTTCAAAAAGGCACACCCCGAAAAATTTATTGACTGCGGTATTGCCGAGAGCAATATGATGGGTGTTGCGGCAGGTCTTGCAACGGCAGGGTACACCGTTTTTGCCTCGTCCTTTGCCATGTTTGCGGCAGGCAGAGCCTTTGAACAAGTAAGAAACTCAATAGGTTATCCGCACCTTAATGTTAAAATCGGCGCTACCCATGCAGGCATTTCCGTTGGTGAAGACGGCGCAAGCCATCAGTGCTGTGAAGATATTGCTCTTATGCGGTCAATTCCCGGTATGGTTATTCTTAACCCTGCCGACGATGTTGAAGCAAGACTTTGCGTTCTTGCGGCGGCAGAGCATGACGGACCTGTATATATGCGATTTGGCAGACTTGCCGTGCCGAGAGTGTTTGATGAAAATTACAAATTCCAAATCGGCAAAGGAGCAGTGCTTAAAGAGGGTACTGACGTAACAATTATTGCAACAGGTCTTATGGTAAATGAAGCTCTTATGGCGGCGGAAAAGCTTGCAGACGAGGGCATTTCAGCAAGAGTTGTCAATATGGCAACAATTAAACCCATTGACCGTGATATAATTATTGATTCAGCAAAGAAAACAGGCGTTATTGTTACTGCCGAGGAGCATAATATTATCGGCGGTCTCGGTTCAGCCGTTGCAGAGGTAGTTTGTGAAACCGTTCCCGTTCCCGTTATCAGAGTTGGCGTTAACGACGTGTTCGGCAAATCGGGCCCTGCGGTTCAACTTCTTCACGAATTTGGTCTTGATGCTGAAAATATCGCCGCAAAGGCAAAAGAAGCAGTAAAGCTCAAATAAATATCTTTACAAAAAAATAAAGCCCTCAAGATTTTAAATATCTGAGGGCTTAAAATTTTTTAATATTGCGAATTTAAAAATAATCCTATCAAAACTCCTATTCCGCGTGTCAAAACGGAAAAAACAAAGAAAAACGAACTTACAACGGCAATAATATATCCTACAATTATCAGCGTCTTAAAGTTTTTGTCAAACTGTAATTTTACAATATTTTGGTCATTGCGGTAGGTCAAGTAAACATATATAATGTATATTACGGATGTAAATATCGGACAGAACAAAGTGAATATCGTGATAATGTACGGATATGAGGTTCTGTGCTTTGCATCTTTGTGAATTGCAATCGCAATAATTACAGTATACATTACTTTCAGCATAGCTGAAATAATTGTAGTCAAAAGAGCTGGTACTATTGCGAGTAATGCTATTTCCTCGTTCATAACTATCTCCTTATTATTTCGGGGCTTGTTGTCAAAAGTGCTTTCACCAATTCTTTGTTATCGCCGATTTCACGGTCAAATATTAAGCCGCCGAGGGCAGTGTCTTCATGCTGGTGGAAATCCGAACCGCTCGTTTTTAAAAGAGAGTGAGTGTCAGCCCAAATATTTGCAATTTCGTTACGGGAATTATGCCTGGGGCAACCGTTGTAAACCTCAATTCCGTCAAGATATTTTGGGTTAGTAATCGTCATTCCGGTTCTGAACGGGTGCGCCTGAAAAATTGCCATTCCGTTTTTATGAACAAGTTCTGAAAATTCAGGTATTCTCATACGGTCAATGTCAACGTTGTCATAAAGGAACTTTTCCGTCACTCCGTAAACAAGATAATCGTTCATATTTGCATCTTCGGGAAAATAAAATCTTATTTCCATTCCCAAAAAGACTTTTATTTTATTGTCTGCGGCTTTAAGAGCTGCTTTGTACCCTTGCAGAAAGAAATCTACTTTTTCTTTCCACGAAATTGCAGTACCTTCAAATCTTGCATATGTTGACGGGCTTAAATGATCGGTAACGACTATTCCGTCGTATCTCGCTTTAACATAGTCGTCTATCATTTCTTCCGCTGAAACGTGTGCGCAGCGGCTTGTGTTTGATGTGTGGGCGTGCATTTCACAAATAAATCTATCCATAAAGAAAACCTCGTAAATTTTAATAGTTTATTTTAACATAAATTACGCCAAATAACAACATATTTTGGTTTAAGTTTTAAATTGAAAAACATCGAATTTTGTATTATTATATATGCGGTGAAAAATACGAAGAAAGGAATGATACCGTTCAAACGGTGTATCATATAGGTTTTAGTATGAATTTTTATAACAGTAATATTGATTCAGATTTAACACTTATTGAGCCTACTCTTGAAAACTTAGGTGATGCTCCCGAAAATCTTATTTCGGTTTTGCAGTCCGCACAGGAAATTTACGGCTATTTGCCCACAGATGTAATAATTCACATTTCACAGAGAATGTGCGTTCCCGTAACAAAAATTATAGGCGTGGCGACCTTCTATTCTCAGTTCAGATTAACGCCCATAGGCAAATATCTTATTATGCTTTGCAAGGGAACTGCTTGCCACGTTAACGGTGCAGACGGCATTTATGACGCAATAAGCGAGCATTTGGGTATTAAAGACAATGAAACGACAGATGACGGCTTGTTTACGATTAAATGTGTTGCGTGCCTTGGGTGCTGCAGTCTTTCACCCGTAATGATGATTAACGATGATACATACGGCACGCTCACTCCCCAAAAGGCAGTAGATATCCTTAAAACTTTGGCAGAGGAGGAGAAGCAATGAAAGTTGTAGTAGGTCAGGGTAGCTGCGGAATTGCCGCAGGTGCACTGAAGGCTTATGATGTTCTTGAGCAAAAGTTAAATAAAGATAACGAGCTTGACATTACGGGGTGCATAGGTATGTGTTACCTTGAACCGATAGTTGATGTTTACAATAAAAAAGAGCTTCACAGATTTGTAAAGGTAACTCCCGAAATTGCAGAAAAAATTGCAGATGCAGTAAACAGCGGTGATTTCTCTTTAACTGCCGATTACGAAATTTCCGATGACGATAAATCTTTTCTTTCTTCTCAAACAAGAATTGCGCTTCGCCATTGCGGTGTAATAAATCCCGAAAAAATCGAAGATTACGTAAACGATAACGGCTATGAAGCAATTAAAAAATGCGTAACCGAAATGTCACCCGAGCAGGTTATTGAAGAGATAAAAATTTCAGGTCTTGCAGGGCGCGGCGGCGCAGGCTTCCCCACGTGGTTTAAGTGGAATGCGGCAAGAGGTTCGAATGGTACAGAAAAATATCTTATCTGCAATGCCGATGAGGGCGACCCGGGCGCATTTATGGACAGAGCGGTTATTGAAAGCGACCCCCACACGCTCATAGAAGGTATGCTTATCGGCGCTTACGCAATAGACGCGAAGCAAGCTATCGTTTATGTCCGTGCAGAGTATCCCCTTGCGATAAAAAGGCTTAAAAAAGCCATAAAGCAAGCAAAAGAGAAAGGCTTTGTAGGGAATAATATTTTCGGCTCAGACTTTTCCTGCGATTTTAAAATTAAAGCAGGCGCAGGAGCCTTTGTGTGCGGTGAGGAAACGGCACTTATTGAATCCCTTGAAGGGTCAAGAGGTATGCCTCGCTTAAAGCCACCGTTTCCTGCACAGTCAGGCTTTTTAAATAAACCGTCAAACATTAACAATGTTGAAACGTTTGCAAATGTTGCTTGGATAATTCAAAACGGCGGTGAAAAATTTGCCGCAATGGGCACCCAGACCAGCAAGGGCACAAAGGTTTTTGCTCTTACAGGCAAAGTAAATAAAGGCGGACTTGTTGAAATTCCCATGGGCAAAACCCTTCGTGATGTTATTTTCGGCATAGGCGGCGGAATAAGAGACGGCAAAAAATTTAAAGCGGTTCAAATGGGCGGACCTTCAGGCGGATGTATTCCCGAAAGTTTGCTGGATACTGTAATTGATTATAAGGCTCTATCCGCAACGGGTGCAATTATGGGCTCAGGCGGAATGGTTGTTATGGATGAAAGCACCTGTATGGTTGGCATGGCAAAATTCTTCCTTGACTTTACAGCTAAAGAATCCTGCGGAAAATGTACCCATTGCCGTATTGGCACAAAGCGTATGCTTGAAGTTCTCACAAGAATAACAGAGGGCGAAGGCAGGGAAGAGGATATTGCTCTTCTTGAGGAGCTTTGCTATTCAATTAAAGACGGCGCTTTGTGCGGCCTCGGTCAGACTGCGCCTAACCCCGTTCTTACAACTCTTAAATATTTCCGTGACGAATATACAGACCATATTGAAAACAAACATTGCACGGCACACGAATGTACGAAACTCACAAAATACAAAATCGATCCCGATGCTTGCCGTGGCTGTACACTTTGTGCCCGTAAATGCCCGACAGGTGCAATTACGGGAGAGCTTAAATCGGCTCACAAAATTGACCGTGACGTTTGCATTGGATGCGGAAGCTGTATGGCGGCTTGCCGCTTCGGCGCTGTGGAGGTGGAATAATGCAGATTAAAATTACTATTGACGGTAAAGAAATAATTACCGATTCAGAAAAATCAGTTCTTGATATTGCGACTGAAAACGGAATAAACATTCCCAATATGTGCTATGACCCTCTTGTTGAGGCTTACGGCGGTTGCGGACTTTGCACGGTTGAAGCAGAGGGTGTTCCTAAGCTTTTGCGTGCTTGCGCTACGAAACCTTCTGACGGAATGGTTATACATACCGATTCCGAAAGAGTAAAGCAGTCACGGAAGGTTGCATTGGAGCTTCTGTTAAGTGACCACACGGGTGACTGCAAAGCGCCTTGCACAAAGGCTTGCCCTGCAGGTACTGACTGCCAAGGGTATGTGGGCTTAATTGCAAACGGCGAATACGAGGAAGCAGTAAAGCTTATAAGAGAAAAAGTTCCGTTTCCGTCATCAATAGGCAGAGTTTGCCCGCACCCTTGCGAAAAGGCTTGCCGCAGGCAATATGTCGATTCTGCCATTTCAATAGCGTTTCTTAAAAGCTTTGCCGCAGACAAATACCTCGGCGATACGTCTCTTATGCCAAAAAAGGCAGAAAACAGCGGTAAAAAGGTTGCTGTTATCGGCGGCGGCCCTGCAGGTCTTACGGCGGCGTATTTCCTTTCTCTTAAAGGTCACAGCGTAACGGTATTTGAGCAAATGGATAAAATGGGCGGAATGCTTCGTTACGGCATCCCTGAATACAGACTGCCCAAAGCCGTTCTTGACAAAGAAATTGAGTTTATAGCCGCAACGGGCGTAACCTTTAAAAACGGCGTAAAAATCGGTAAAGATATTTCATTTGACGAGATTAAAAAGGATTATGATGCAACAGTAGTTGCAGCAGGCGCTTGGAAGAGCAGTAAAATGCGAGTTCCGGGTGAAGATTTAGACGGCGTTTACGGCGGCATTGATTTTCTCAGAGAAGTAAGTATCGGTAATGAGCCTCAAATCGGCAAAAATGTTGCCGTTTGCGGCGGCGGTAATACCGCAATGGACGCCTGCCGAACAGCAGTTCGCCTCGGTGCCGAAAATGTCTATGTAATTTACAGAAGAACTAAAGACGAAATGCCTGCCGACCCGCAGGAGATTCTTGAATCCGAAGAGGAAGGCGTAATTTACAAGTATCTTACAAATCCCATTGAATTTATTGAATCTAACGGTCATGTTTCAGGTGTTGTTCTTCAAAAAATGAAGCTGGGTGAGCCTGACGAAAGCGGCAGACGCCGTCCAGAACCCATTGAGGGTGAGACAGAAACAATTCAGCTTGATTCCGTTATTATGGCAATAGGCCAAGCGCCTGAACTCAGCGGCTTTGAGAAACTCGAACAAACAAGAAAAGGAACAATTGTTGCATCCGAAAGCGATTTCACAACGTCAGAGGAAGGCGTTTTTGCGGTAGGCGATGTGTCAAACAAAGGCGCCGATATTGCCATTGCCGCTATCGGCGAGGCTCAAAAAGCATCCGTTGTTATTGATGCTTACTTAAACGGTGAAAAAGTTGCATACAGAAAGCCTTTTGTTGTTGAGCGTTCTGACGATGAAATAGATTATTCAGTATTTTCAAAAGCTCAAAGGGCCAAAATGCCCCAGCTTTCTCCAAACGAGCGAAAGCATTCGTTTGTTGAGGTAAATAAAGGCTTTACAGACGAGCAGGCAAGGGAAGAGGCAAAGCGTTGTCTTGAATGCGGTTGCCACGACTATTTTGAGTGCAAGCTGGTAAAATATGCCGATGAAAACAATGTTTCATATAAACGCCTTTGCGGTGAAAAGCACTCACGAAACCAAGAAGATAAAAATGAGCTTATCAGCAGAAACGCTGACAAATGCGTTCTTTGCGGACTTTGCGTAAGAATTTGCGATAAGGTTATCGGTAAATCGGCGCTGGGTTTTGTTGACAGAGGCTTTGGTACGGTTGTGCTTCCTGAATTTAATAAGAAACTTGCAGAAACCGATTGTACCTTATGCGGTATGTGCGTTGACAAATGCCCCACAGGCGCTTTGCGTGAAAAGAGCGGAGCAGAAAAACCCCTTGTAGTTGAAGAGTGCAGTAAAATCACCGTTTGCGAGCTTTGCGAAAAGCGTTGCCCCATTGACGTAAGATTTATAGGCGACACAATTACCCGCATTAAACCTTACGGCAAAGACACAGTTCTTTGCAAAAAAGGTAAATTTGACTTGCTCTCAGATAAAACACTTCTTCAAAAGTAAATAAACTTTTAATATTTATGGTATTTCTTGCGTTAGTTTTCAAGTTGTGATATTATTTTAATAAGAAAAATTTCGTGAGGTATCATATTTTGTTCGGTTATGTAACTGTTTATAAGCCCGAATTAAAAATTAAAGATTATGATGTTTACAAAGGCATTTATTGCACCTTGTGCAAGCAAATGCAAAAGGAATACGGCTTTTTCTCTCGATTTCTTCTAAGCTATGACGCTGTTTTTTACATTTTATACAAAATGGGAACTGCTGACGAAAAACTAAAGCTTTCAAAATCCCATTGCAGCTTTTCCCCGTGTAAAAAGTGCTTAAATGTTAATTCGGATGAAGAAATATTTAAAAAAGCTGCGGCAATAACCGTTATTCTGTCATATTTTAAACTGTGTGATAATATTTCAGACAGTAAATTTTTGAAAAAGCTATTATGCAAAACTGTTAAGCCATATTTTAAATATATTTGCAGGAAAGCAAGAAAGAAATATCCCGATATTTTTAATACAGTCGAAAAATATATGGAAAGACAGGCTGAAGCTGAAAGAGATTTCAAAGGAATTGATTCGGCGGCAGACCCAACGGGGAGTGTTTTAGGGCTTATTCTTTCCGACGGAAATGTAAACTCCGAAAGCTTTAAAGTCGGGTACTTTTTAGGCAGAACCGTTTATTTGCTTGACGCATTTGACGATTATGAAAAAGATATAAAATCTAATTCCTTTAATCCATTTAAAAACACAGAAAATATAATTAAAGATGCATCCTTTGCCGTTAACATTTCAATCGGCGAGCTTGCGGACTATATTAAAAAGATAGAATTTTATAAGTTCAAAGATATTATTTACAATATTGTTTTTGAAGGGCTTGATTACAGGCGCCGAAAAATTATTATGAAGATGAGAGGTGAGAAAGATGAATGATCCGTATGCTGTTTTAGGCGTTTCTGCCAACGATTCCGAAGATACAGTAAAGAAAGCGTATAGAACAAAAGCCTTTGAAATTGAAAGCTCGAATATGACAGAGTCTGAAAAACAGTCAAAAATGGCTGAGTTGGACAGTGCTTTTGATTACATTTTCAATCAAAAAAGGGGAACAGGCAGTACGGGTTATACTTCATCTCAGTACTCTTGTTCAACTCAGTTTCCCGATGTCCGCCGTCAAATAACTGACGGGCGAATTGACGACGCGGAAACAATTCTTAACGGCATTCCCGAAAATATGCGCTCTGCCGAGTGGCATTATTTAAAAGGACTGATTTACCGCAGCCGCGGCTGGCTTAATGAAGCACATTCATATTTTGAATCCGCCGTTTCCCTTGATCCTAAAAATACGGAATACAAAGAAGCCTACGATTCACTCTCAAAAAAGGCTAACGGCGGTTACAAACTCAATAATAACGACCGTTCAGGGTGTTGCGATTGGGACGATTGCTGTATCGGTTGTGATTGCTGTGATTGCTGCGGTGGCAGTTGTCTTGACGATCTTTGTGCGCTTTGGTGCTGCGACAGCATTTGCGAATGCTTTGGCGGCGATCTTTGCGGGTGCTGCTGATGAATAAGACAAAAGAAAAATCCGTAAAAGCGTCTTTCGGCGGAATTTCAGCCGCTTTATCAATAATAATTATGGCTGTTTTCAGCATTTTTCCTTCAATGACTTATGCCGCTCCCGTTATTTGCGGAATTTTTATAACAGTCGCCGTTATAGAGTTTAATTCTAAATTTGCATTTGCAGTGTATTTTGCCGTTTCGGTTTTATCCGTTATGGTAGTTCCCAATAAAGAATCAGCTGTGTTTTACGCACTTTTCTTCGGGATATATCCTATTTTAAAAGGGTTAATCGAAAGCAAAACCAAAGGTGCAGTTTCTTGGATAATAAAATATCTTGTCTTTAATATCGCAATAATCATCGGCTATTTAATTTGCGCTAAGATTTTAAATATTCCCTATGACGAAATCGGCGTTTTTGGCAAATTTACATTGTTGTTTCTTTGGGGTTCTGGCAATGTGTCGTTTGTGATTTACGATATAGCGTTTACCCGAATCGTTACCCTTTATGTTTATAAATGGCAAAAATATGTTAAAAGGTTGTTGAAATAAATGGATATGACCGAGGACAATATTAAACAAGTCAATTCCGAAATTCAAGTGGAAGGTAATGTTGTAAAGCTTCCAAGCGCTGAAAATGCGGAAAAGCCAAAGAGTAAACCGAAAAATGTTCACGCAGGGCACAGACAAAGGCTCAGAAAACGCTTTCTTGAAAACGGGCTTGATTCTTTTGAGGACCACAATGCGTTAGAGCTGTTTCTGTTTTATGCAATACCGAACCGCGATGTGAACGATTTAGCTCATGATCTTATTAACGAGTTCGGCTCATTGTCCGGCGTGTTTGATGCAAGAATAGAGGATTTATGCAAGGTTAAAGGGATTTCCGAATATTCCGCATCGCTTATCAAATTGCTTCCTGCAATGGCTCGGCGTTACGAACAGGTCAAGATTTCAGCAAAAGAAACTGTTTATGATTCTCCTGAGAAGATAGCAGAATATATGTCGGGTGTTTATTTTGGAATAAACCGTGAAGAGATTTATATTGTTTGTCTTGACAGCGCTTGCCGTCTTTTAAAGTGCATAAACTTAGGTACGGGTGAAATTGATAAGGTTTCGGTGAGTTACCGTAATATTGCCGAGCAGGTTTTCAGCACCAACGCCGCCAATGTTATTGTGGTACATAATCATGTTTCGGGCATTGTTGCACCCTCACCGCAGGATATTGTTTTTACCTCAAGTCTTGTAACTGCCATGAAGGGTGTCGGAATAAGAATCAGCGACCATATTATAATGGGCAACGGAAAAGAGCATTTTTCAATGCGTCAGAGCAGAAAATGGGGTAATATTTTTAGAACATGATTTCAAATATTTTATGATAAGAATATTGCTTAGTTTCTCTTGACAATTATAAATTATTTTAATATAATATTTTAGTCACATAATTGCCGGTGTGATGGAATTGGCAGACGTAGTGGACTCAAAATCCACCGCTGGCGACAGCGTACCGGTTCGAGTCCGGTCACCGGCACCAAAAATCGACAAGGCTCGGCAGAGACTTGTCGATTTTACTTATTTACTCTTAACTATTCATTTTTCACTAAAAATATCAGTCGATTTTTGGAGGAGATATGTAATAGCGAATAGTGAAGAAAAATGTGATAAAATATTTTTCTACATTTTAAAGGGGGATATATTATGGATTTATCTAAAGTAATTAACAAAAAAGATGAAGCTGCGCAGTATATGATCGATGAGATTACTCATATTTGCAAAGATTTTGAAAAGAGAGATCCGGGTTCAAAAGGTGAGGAGCAGGCTTGTCAGTACGCAGCGGATACCATGAAGGATTTAGGCTGCGACAGAGTGTTCGTTGAGGGCTTCAAAGAAAATCCAAATGCATTCTTCGGTTGGATATACTTAACGATTTCTTGTTGCCTTTTGGCACTGGCATCATATTTCTTTGTTCCCGTGCTTTCAATAATTTTCATTGCAATAGGACTTGGAATCTGTTTCTTACAGTTCGGTCTGTATAAAAAGACAGTTGATAAACTCTTTAAAGAAAAAATCGGACATAATGCAACAGGATTTAAGAAGCCGACAGGTGAGGTTAAGCGCAGAATTATATTTAACGGTCACCCTGATGCTTGCTGGGAATGGCCCTTTAAATACAAGTTTACATATCTTGGCTTTGACATACACATGGGTGTTTGCTTTGTAGGCGCATTTTATACTCTTGCAGTAGCAATACTCAAATTGGCAGGCGTGCTTACTGGCTCTCTTGCGTTGAAACTCGGCCTTGTAGCATTGGTTTTTGTTCCGTTTTGGTTTGGTCTTTACTTTATGTGGAATGAAAAAAGAGTAGTAGACGGCGCAAATGACAATCTTACGGGTTGTTACATTGGCATTGCAATTCTTAAAATGCTCAAAGACGAGGGTATTGAGCTTGAAAACACAGAAATCGGCGTAGTTCTTTCAGGTTCAGAGGAAGCAGGTCTTCGCGGTTCAAAGGCTTGGTGTGAAGCACACAAGCACGAAATGAATGACGTACCCACGTTTATTTTCTCATACGACACAATTACTCAGTCGGAAGAGCTTATGGTAAATTACCGTGACCTTAACGGAACAGTAAAGGTTGATAAAGATGTATCAGACCTTTTCTATGAGGCTTGTGAGGAGCTTAATATTCCCTGCAAAAAGGGTATGGTTCCGCCCCTCGGCGGCGCAACCGATTCAGCTGCCTTTGCTCAGGCAGGCTTAAGAGCTACAGGTATTACTGCACTCAGCCACGCACTTCCAGATTTTTACCATACAAGGCTTGACACACCGGATGCCCTTAATAAAGATTGTCTTGCAACTTGCTTTGCAGCTTCAGTTAAAGCGCTTGAAATGTTTGATAACGGCGCTAAGCAGTAAAATAAATTATTCAAATTTTGCTCCCTTGCATAAAATAAGGGAGCATTTTTATTATTTTTTTGTTGAAATTTCAATATAATTATGTTATCATATAAAATGTAGATTTCCAGTGATTAAGCTGGCTATAAAATATTTATGAAAGAGGAATATGAATGTCAAAAATCAACGCACTTTTGCATAAGGTTTATGGCACTAATCCGGAAGACCAAAGCAGTCTTCAGCCTAAAGAGGCTATTGCCTACGGTATTGCCGGATTCGGTCAAAACTTTATATGCACAATTATCGGTTCTTATCTTACGATTTTCCTTACGGACGCGCTTCTTTTCGGTGCTGACGGCGTTACGGTTGGTTCCCTTGCAGGTTCAATGGCTGTTGCTTATTTGATGCTCGGAACCCGTATTTTCGACGCATTCAATGATCCGATTATGGGTTCAATCGTTGACAGAACAAGAACTAAATGGGGTAAATGCCGCCCGTACCTTAAATGGATGGCTATTCCGATTGCAATTATGACAATTGCCTGCTTCCTTCCTGCTTTTAAAGCGAAGGCAACATCAACTTTCATTATCATTGCAATTATTTACGTAATCTGGTCTGTTGTTTATACGGTTGCCGACGTTCCGTATTGGGGACTTTCAACCTGTATGACTAACGATACGGTTGTTCGCGGCAATATGCTTACAATCACACGTTTGCTTTGTACATTGGGTGCAGGTATTGTTACGGTTTTTGTTCCGATTATTACAGGAGCAGTTACAAGCAAATTCAGATATACTGATGCTGATATTTCACGCATTATGACAGAAAAGTCATCTGAAATTTCAAACCTTGTAAGCAAGCAAGGTCTTTCCGTTGAAGATGCAGCAAATTCTTTTATAGGCACGGTTATTAAAGGTCAGGAAGTTGCAAATGCAAATACTCTTAAAATGACGTATTTTATTTGCGCTCTTGTTCTTGTAGTTTTGGCCGTTCCAATGTTCTTCTACGGATTTAAGCATACAAGAGAACGCTTCACAGCTAATGACAATCCGCCAAGCCTTGGGCATAACTTAAAGCTTCTCTTTAAGAACAAGGAATTGCTCCTTATCGTGCTTTCAGGTATTCTCGGCGGTGCGAGAATGGTTTATACATACACCGGCGGTTTGTATTTTGCAAAGTACGTTCTTCAGAACGAAGGTATGTACAGCCTTATAACCTTATTGGTTGTTCCGGGCGGTTTGGTTGCATCTCTTCTTGTTCCGTGGATGTCAAAGAAATTCACGAAGAAATGGGCTTATATTGCAGTTCACCTTTTCGGCGGAGTTGTAATGGCGATTATGTACTTCGTTGGTTACGACGCAAAGTGGAAGCTTATTATTGCGGCTATTGCGCTTGTTCTCTTAGGTATTCCGCAGGGCGTTAACAACATTATCACTTACGCTATGATTGGTGATACGGTTGACTATCTTGAGTGGAAAACAGGCGAGAGAGGCGAAGGAATCTGTTTCGCAATGCAGACCCTTATCAACAAAATCGGTATGGCGGTTGGCGCTTTCATAGGCGTTATTTCCTTTACAGCGGCAGGAATTAACTCTGAGACAGGTTATATTTCAGCACAAGGCGCAAACACTCTTTGGAATATGCTTGTTCTTTCAGGTGTTATCAGTATGTTTGCCTGCGCAGTACCAATGTTCTTCTATAAGATTACAGAAAAACGTCAGGCTGAAATGGTTGCTGAAATCGAAGCACGTAAGATTAAGAAATAATTAAATTTAAGGGCGGCTTTTGCCGCCCGTTTTTTTGTTATGAAATATTCAAATATAATTAAAGGAAAATTTAAAAGCAGGCCTAACAGATTTATTGCAATTGTGGAAATTGACGGAGCAGAAGAAATTTGTCACGTGAAAAACACGGGCAGGTGTAAAGAGCTGTTAGTAAAAGATACGGTTGTATATTTATGTAAGTCTGACAATCCAAACCGCAAGACAAAATACGATTTAATCGCAGTGGAAAAGGGCAACTTGCTTATAAATATGGACAGTCAGGTTGTAAATGGCGTTTGTTGTGAATATATACCTAAGATGTTTAAGGACATAGTGCTGATTAAGCCTGAGTGCAAATATGAAAATTCACGGTTTGATTTTTTCGTAGAAACAAAAACTGAAAAAATCTTTATTGAATGTAAAGGTGTAACCCTTGAAGAAGACGGAGTGGCATTGTTTCCCGATGCTCCGACTGAAAGGGGATGCAAACACTTAAAAGAGCTTCAAAATGCCGTTAAAAACGGATATGCGGCTTATGTAGTATTCGTAATACAAATGAAAGGCGTTACCCGTTTTGAACCCAATGTAAAAACTCACCGTGAATTTGCAGAGGAGCTAAAAAGCGCTAAAGAAAATGGTGTGAACATTCTCGCATTTGACTGCATTGTGACCGAAGATGAAATCAAAATTGACAAAGAAATTGATATTAAACTATAAAAATAAAACAAAAATTTAAGGGGGCTT
>JAFLUN010000011.1:0-2922 GCA_022508785.1 Oscillospiraceae bacterium | reverse complement strand
TGACAAAGAAATTGATATTAAACTATAAAAATAAAACAAAAATTTAAGGGGGCTTTAAGCCCCCTAATTTTATAGAATAAATATTTAATAATTAACCGAACCTTGAAAGCAGGAAGCCGGCGGCAACAGCCGAGCCGATAACACCTGCAACATTCGGACCCATAGCGTGCATAAGCAGGAAGTTTGACGGGTTGTACTTCCTGCCTTCAACCTGTGAAACACGGGCAGCCATAGGAACTGCAGAAACGCCTGCAGAACCGATAAGGGGATTTACTCGTCCCTTTGTAGCAACGTTCATAAGCTTTGCAAAAAGCACGCCGCCTGCTGTAGAGAACATAAATGCAAGAAGACCGATTACAATAACGAGAACGGTTTTGAACGCAAGGAAAGTTTTACCCTCTGCGGTGGCGCCAACCGTTACACCGAGCATAATGGTAACGATGTTGCAAAGCGCATTTTGCGCTGTATCTGAAAGTCTGTCTGTAACACCTGATTCTTTAAACAGGTTGCCAAGCATAAGCATACCGATAAGCGGAGCAGTTGACGGAATAACAAGAACGCAGACAACCGTAACAACTATCGGGAAAATGATTTTTTCAGCCTTGCTGACAGTACGAAGCTGTTCCATTTTAATTTTACGCTCTTTATCTGTTGTAAGAAGCTTCATAATGGGGGGCTGAATAAGTGGAATAAGAGCCATATACGAATATGCGGCAACTGCAATAGGTCCTAAAAGGTGAGGAGCAAGCTTACCTGTAAGATAAATTGCCGTGGGGCCGTCTGCACCGCCGATAATGGCAATAGATGCCGCTTCTACAGGGGTAAAGCCTTCATATCCGGGAATAAGATTTGTAGCGATAGCAATAATAAATGCAACGTAAATACCGAGCTGTGCGGCCGCGCCTAAAAGAAGGCTTGACGGGTTTGCAAGAAGCGGACCGAAATCGGTCATTGCGCCAACGCCTAAGAATATAAGGCAGGGGAATATACTTGATTTAACACCGCAGTAAATAAGCCTTAAAACGCCCGAATCGTACCAATGCGCCGAAGCGTCAATCACTTCGCCGCCAGGTGTTGCAATGGCTAACGGGTCGTACATAATATCGGGATAAATATTTACAAGCAACATACCGAATGCAATAGGCAGTAAGAGCAACGGTTCATATTTCTTTACAATTGCAAGATAAAGCAAGCCAAAAGAAATAACTATCATCACCCAGTTTTGCCACGCAAGGTGTGCAAAGCCTGATTCTTGGAACAAGCTTACGAGAGCCTCAATAATCTGCATACTTGTTCCCCCTTAACCTATTACGGCAAGAACAGCATCAGTATCAACTGTCTGACCTTTTGTAACAAGGACTTGCGAAACCGTACCAGAAACAGAGGCAACGATTTCATTTTCCATTTTCATAGCCTCAAGAATAAAGAGAACGTCGCCCTCATTTACCTTTTGACCTTGAGAAGCGTTTACTTTAAGTATTGCACCGGGCATTGGAGCTTTAATTTGTGTACCGCTGCCTGCAACAACAGGAGCAGGCGCTGCAGGTGCAGCTGCTGCGGGAGCGGCAACGGGAGCAGATGCAGGAGCAGGCACAGCAGGTGCTGCTGCATCGGAAATGTTGGTAACAATAGCCTCTGATAATTCATTAACGTCTACTTCGTAATTTTTGCCGTTTAATGTAACAACGTATTTCATTTGATTTTCCCCCTTATTCTTCGATAAGCTTTATTGACTTAAACTCAAGTCTGTTAAGCGGTATGCCGCTTTCGTTTGAAACGATAGCCATAATAATTGCGGCAGTCTTTTCGTCTGTTTTGTAAAGGTCAAGTGTGCCTGCGGACTGTGTTTCGGGAAGCGGCTGACCGTTGTTGATTGCCTGCGGATTTTCGGATTTAACAGGTGCTTTTGCAGGCTCTGTTTGAGTTGCTGGAGTTTTCTTTTTAGTTTTGCTTTCAAATAACCGAATTGTTTTTGAAAGTAAAACAACGATAACAGCAAGCAGGGCAAGGATAATCATAACCACGATTATTCCCGTAACTGAAACGCTGAGCGCTTCAGCCATTGAAATTGATTGCTTTAAAAGTGTAGTAGTCATCTTCTTACCTCTCAATCAATTCGCTTAATGGAATATTTAAACGTGTTCTTTGATTTTTCGTCACGCTTGTCAAAGAAGTTTTCTGCCTGCTGCGGAAATGCTATATATGAAAGAACATCTTCATCGGATTTTGCCTTCTCTCCGATTTCAACCTTGCCTTTTTCAAATCCGGGCTCTAATGTGTCTGCAAAGCGGCATGTAATCGGCTCACTGTCACCTAAAACCTTCTTTTGAAGGTCTTTATTTACTTCACCCGGTGCTTTGCCGTATTCACCCTTGATATATGCTTTAATTTCTTTCGATATATTCTTATATCTCTCACCGACAAGCACATTTGTAACAGCTTGGTTGCCTACCATCTGGCTCAAAGGAGTAACGAGCGGGGGGTAACCCATATCTTCACGCACTCTCGGGATTTCAATAAGAGCCTCTTCCATTTTGTCAAGAGCGTGCATATCTTCAAGGTTTGCCATCATATTAGAAAGCATTCCGCCGGGAACTTTGTATGTTAAAGCGTCAGTGTCGGTAACGAGAGCTTTCGGCTTTAAAAGACCTGATGAAAGATATTTGTCGCGAAGGGGCTTGAAATGATCGTTAACTGCTTTTAAAACGCTTCTGTCAAGACCTGTTTCGAAGCCGAGACCCGTAAGAGCATCGTGAATAGTCTCCGTTGCAGGCTGTGACGTACCGCCTGAAAAACAAGAGGTGGCAGTATCAATAATATCGCATCCTGCCTCAACTGCTTTAAGTATGGTCATGTACGCCATACCCGTTGTGCAGTGAGTATGAAGAATAACGGGCATTTCGGGCATAGCGTCTTTAATTG
>JAFLUN010000109.1 GCA_022508785.1 Oscillospiraceae bacterium | reverse complement strand
TTGAACCACTTGAGATACAATGTGCTTTTAGGATTCAGAACGGAAATGACCGTCAGAATAATCACCTTAAAGTACAAGACAATACTTTTATGCTGTACATACCAGATTTCAACCTGCCCTTTATATGGGAGGATAACCCTATTGTAGAACTCCTTCGGGTCTTGCAAATCCTGATAATACTTTTCCTCATCCCGGAAAATGATTGAGCCTACTCCGGAAAGCCCGGGAGAGGCCGTACCTAAATGAGCCTTAACCTCATCGGAATACTGGTCATAGCTTTCAACAACCAGCGGTCTCCATCCCACTATGCTCATCTGCCCGATGAAAATATTAAAAAGCTGGGGAAGCTCATTTATTTTGGTCTTTCGCAGCACACGCCCCACCGGCAAGATGCGCGGGTCATTCCGAACCGTAACGCCTCCCGCTCCCATGTTCATGCTGTCCTTGAGCATAGTGGCAAACTTTATTATACCGAAAGGTCTGTTCCCTTTGCCCATGCGTCGCTGCAAATAAAAAATTTCGTGCTCGCCAGTGCATTTAAGAACAAGCATCGTAATGAGCAGAAGCGGCGAAAACACAACAATGGCAATACTTGAAAAGAGAATGTCAAAAAATCGTTGCATAAAGGTTTCCTTAGTTACGGATAAAATGATTTATTTTAGAGCAAAAACTTTTTCACAGATTTTTTTTGCTTCTTTTTCTGCATTATATTTTTGCATCAAAACTTCACGTGCTTTTTGCTTCATTGGTAATAGGATGGATTTATCCATGCATATTTTGTTTAACAGTATAGAAAAATCAGAAATCGAATTGCTCTCGCACCAAACTCCTGCCCCTTCATCACAAATTTCCTGTTTAACATCTGAATTTTTGTCAGTACAGGCAAAAATAGGAAGAGCATTGTCAAGATAATCGAGCATTCTTGAAGGAAAATTCGGTATAGTAAATGCAGAATCCAAGAAAATCATACCCATATCTTGTTCTGCTAGCAACTTTAAATACGCAGATTTAGGCATAAAAGGTAATAACTTAGTCTTTTTCAAACCATATTTTTTTATTGCGTTCTCAAGTTTTGAATACTCAGTTCCGCTGCCAATTACAGTAAACACAGCATCTTCTGTCTGCTCAATAATTTTGCAACATTCAATAAGAAACTCAATTCCCTGTGGCTTTCCAAGGTTTCCACCATAAATTAGTTTCAGCCCATTATGGCAAGCAGCTGTAGGAATCGTATCTCGTGCAATAATGCAGTTTGGTGAAATATGAACTTTTGAAAGTTCCAAATATTTGTTGTGTTTAATGATATATCGCACATTTGCAGGACTCATACATCCGATTAAATCTGATAACTTGTACAAAAGCTTTTCTTTTCTACGGAAATAAAAATATAAAAGACTTTTGGAAGAAAAAAGTCTTAAATCAACAGCATTCTGCGGAAAAATATCTTTTAAAAGAAGATATGTCTTACACTTATATTGTCCTTTAATTTTCTTGACTGCACTGCAAAAAGTAATCGGCGGAGTTGAGTACAAAAGCAAATCAATATCGCCTTTACAATACTCCTTGACTGCCTTATAAAAACGTTTCTCTAATAAAATAAGATTTATGCCTTTCTTTACAAAACTTATTTTTGTTACTTTACCAGTATATACAGGAATTACAGTTGCGCCTGATTCCGCCTTTTCAATGTTTTTATTACCAATTTCACATTGAGTAAAAACAGTAACCGTATGCCCAAGCCGAAACAAAGAAGTCACCAAATCTGTATAAATACCACGTGTGTTTATATCAGCTGGATAACCTAATGTAAGAAAGACAATATTCATACCTTAAACCTTTCTCCACACCATGCGGTTCACGATGCCCACGTAGCTCTGGATTATTTTCACGACCTTC
>JAFLUN010000108.1 GCA_022508785.1 Oscillospiraceae bacterium | reverse complement strand
GAGGCTTGCAGAGTTATACTATCAGATAACCGTCCGTTTTCGTTAATTCCCGATTACCGAAATGATGAAAATTTGCCGTCAGAGGAAATTTCATTCTATAAAGAGCGTGATTTAATTTTAAAAGCGGTAGAAAATTCAAACAATTTATCTTCAGCGGTTGATAAAACAAATGAAATGTATAATCTCGATTCCATCCAATTGGATTTACATAAAACGGCGGATTTCTTTTTAGGTCTCGAAATGCTTGACACCGATTGGAAAGACACACTTTTATTGCTTAAAACTCCGAAAAAAGCGTGTGCGGACAGCCGAGCCGAAAAGGCGTTTATCAATCTATACAAATACTTTTTGTATAGACATTTAGACGACGATTATTTTTATGAAGCGCTCAAATTTTCTGAGATAAGCGTTAAAATGATTTGGGCAATTTGCGAGAGAACTGATTTTTCATTTGAAAACATTTGCGAAATTGCAAGAGCGTATTCAACAGAGATTGAATATTCCGATGAAAATATGGATAAGGTTATTGAATTTTTAGAGAGGTAAAAGATGATAAAACAGTTTATTGGTACAAAGGATTTTTATAAGCGGATAATTGCATTGACGCTGCCTATAATGATTCAAAATTTAATCACTAATTTTGTCAATATGCTTGACAATGTAATGATAGGAAAAGTCGGCACAGTTGAAATGGTGGGAGTTGCAATCTCCAATCAGCTGATTTTTGTATTCAATTTGTGTCTTTTCGGCGCAATATCGGGCGCAGGAATTTTCGGCGCTCAGTTTTACGGAAACCGTGACCACAAAGGCGTACGCCACACGTTCAGATTTAAGCTGATGATTTGCACCGTGCTTACCGTTATAGGCATTGCAATTTTCTTCTTCGGCGGTAAAATGCTCATCAGTACATATTTGCGCGGAGAGGGCGATGTGAGCGATGCTACGGCTTCACTGGGCTTCGGTTATAATTACCTTTTAATTATGATGATAGGCTTTTTGCCCTATGCCGTAACCCAGTGCTTTTCAAGTACCCTGCGTGAGATTGAAAAGCCGATGCTTCCAATGGTTGCAGGGGTAATCGCCGTTGCAATCAACCTTATACTTAATTATGTATTGATTTTCGGACACTTCGGAGCGCCGAAATTGGGCGTTAACGGCGCGGCTATTGCAACCGTTATTTCAAGATTTGCAGAGCTTTTAATGGTTTCCGCCTGGACTGTTGCCCACAGAAAAAATATGCCCTTTATTATCGGCGCATTTAAGAGCCTTTATGTTCCGAAAGCCCTTGTCAAGCAAATAATACTTAAGGGTATGCCCTTAATGCTTAATGAAACTATGTGGTCTGCAGGAATGGCAATGTTAAATCAGCGTTATTCCGTAAGAGGACTTGACGTTGTTGCGGCGAATAATATTACGGGAACATTCTGGAATGTTTTTGCAGTCGGATTTATGTCCTTGGGCGTTGCAATAGGCATAATTTTAGGGCAGATGCTCGGCGCAGGGGAGAGTGAACGGGCAAAAGACAGTAGTAAAAAGCTTATTGCATTTTCGGTTGCCGTAAGCGTTTTCATTGCGTTTGCATTTTCCGCCTGCGCAAAGTTTATACCGATGATTTACAATACAACACCGTCTGTCCGCTCACTTGCAACAAAACTGATGCTCATTACTGCCGTTGCAATGCCCCTTGACGCATTTGCAAATGCCAGCTACTTTACTATCCGTTCCGGCGGTAAGGTTATGGTAACGTTTTTATTTGACAGCGTATTCGTGTGGGCTGTCAGCGTGCCTGCCGCATTTATTTTGAGCAAATACACAAGTATGAATATTCTTGTTTTATACGCAATAGTTCAAGGCCTTAATGCTATCAAGTGCATAATCGGCTTCATTCTTGTTAAAAGAGGAACCTGGATAAAAAATCTGATTTCAGAACAGTAAATTAAAACTATTACACTATTGACTTTTTAGTTATATTATAGTAAAATACCTATGTTCGCTGGTGTGG
>JAFLUN010000107.1 GCA_022508785.1 Oscillospiraceae bacterium | reverse complement strand
GAGAGGGTAATGCGGTAATCAATATAATGGGCGGTATCGGTGTTGTTCTCGGTACTGTATCAGGTAAAATTATTTCTTTCATTACTCCGAACGCTTCTGAGGCTGAAATCAGAAATAACGTTTTCCTCTTCGGCTCGGTAATTATGGTATTTTGCCTTTTCATTGTTATGGCTTTTGTTAAAGAGCCTGACAACAGACTTAGCAAGGCAGAAATGCTTACGCGTGAAAATGAATATAAAAAATCGCAAAAGACAAAAGAAGGCAAGCACTCGCTTAATACAATGGGACTTACAAAGGGCGAAAAAAAGAGCCTCATCTTTATGCTCATTGCTTTGTTCTTTAACTCAAATGCAACTGATTCAATCAATACATATTTCACAACCTTTGCAACCAGTGAATTAGGCTTTAAAGAGGCAGACGCAAGCCTCGTAATAACATTATTTGCGGCGGCAACGGTTATCGGCGCTATTCCGGCAGGTAAGCTCGGTCAGAAATTCGGCAGAAAAAAGACGATTATGTCCGGTTGGGCAGGCGTTTTGGTTCTGTTCCTTGTTTATGCAATTACAAAGTGGTTCCCGCTTCTTTATATAGCAATAGTTTGCGGCGGTATTCTTATTGCCTTTGTTACTATCAATACTCTTCCGCTTGTTCTTGAAATCGGCGGACTTGACAGAGTCGGTACGTTTACAGGCTATTACTATACGGCAACGTTTTCCGCTTCAATCGTAGGTCCTGTTCTTGTAGGCTCAATGTTTGACCTTACAAAAGTGTTCTCAAAAACAGGTGAGGTTAACTATTGGTCACTCTTTGTTTACTGCCCGATTTGCTTTGCACTTGCACTCATTTGTATGTCACAGGTTAAGCACGGTGAAACCGCAACAATATCTCAGGACGTTATCGACAAAATCAAAGAGGAAAATGAAGATTAAAAATTAGTTGACAGTTTTAATAAATTTATAGGGGTCGGTTTCCATGCCGACCCTTTTTAGTTGACAAAGAATAGTAGTTAGTAATTAGTATAGGACGATGCCCACATCGTCCCGAGACAAATTCAAATAATTCACAAACTAACGGGCGGTTCAGGGGAACCGCCCCTACATTTGTGTTTTAAAAAATCCCTCTAAAACTAAATTTCCTGTTGAATATTCGTTAACTGTGTGATAAAATTTTCTCTAATGTGCGTTTTGGCAGATTAAATGATTTTAACATAAATATTCAATAAAGAGGGCGATAAAATGAAACTCATTAAAACGGAACATTTCGGAATCGCAAGAAAAATCGTGTCTAATATGACCTCTGAAAGCTGGGAGGCTGTTCCCCACGCAGGCTTTACTTATGAAGCGGACGTAAGCGGTTTTCTTGACGTTATAAAAGAGATAAATCAAGGCAAAACAGGTGTTGACAAAATCTCAGTCAATACTGCAATGCTTCGTGTGATTGTTGAGGGCATTAAGGCTTGCCCCATAATGAACAGCCATATTCACTTTAACAGAAAGTTGGTTCGAGGCAGGCTCGAAACCTTTGAAAACATTGACGTTTCAATGCCCGTTACATTTGAAAACGGAGAAATGATGACCCTCAATATGCACGATATGGGCAACAAAACAATGACGGAAATAAATGCGGCTATTCACGACACCATGAGAAGAGCCAAAAACACCAATATGGACGAGGTTATGTATGAGGTGTCACTTGATAACACTCTTACGGCTCTCAAGCACGGCAAAATAGGGCAGACCGTTTGCCGCCTTATCGGCTCAAAAACGGGAAAGCACAAGGTTAAGAATCTTTCAGGGAAAGCGAAGAAAGAATACTACGCAATTCCCGAAACCGAAAGGCTCACAAAGCACGACATTGAGCAGGGCACGATCACCGTTTCAAACTTAGGCTCTCTTTGGAGGGATTGGCACGGCGACTGCGCATTGCTTGAAATTATTCCACCGCAGATTGTGGCTATGGCAATTTCCGCCGCGCAGAAAACGCCTATGGTTGATGAAAACGACAATATTTATATCGGCAGAAAAATGACCTTAACGTTGATTTTTGACCACCGCGCCGTTGATATGGGACTTTTAATTCCCTT
>JAFLUN010000106.1 GCA_022508785.1 Oscillospiraceae bacterium | reverse complement strand
AGGCAACGGAAAGTACTGATTGGGTTTACGATACGATCAAACAGATATGCGGAGGCAGAGGAAAACAATATTTCGATTCCGCCAAATTACCTTAAAGTGCGGACATTGAAACAAAAGTTTAAAATAATATATGCTCAAAATACAAAAAGTGGTACAATGATATATTAACAAAAGGAAGGTTTTTCAATGGCTAAGAAAAGAGAAGAAGACAAATTGAATTTGGACACCATTCTGTTCAAATGCCGTGATATTTTGCGTCAGGCGCGTAATTCCGGTTCGTTCTTTGAAAAGCGCGATATGATGCTTACGCTTGTGTTTTTGCGATTTATCGGAGAGAAATTTGAGGATGGCGTTGAAAACCTTCGTAAAACTTTGATTGAGCAAGGTCTTGATCCTGACGATGAGGAAATAAGAGCAGCTTTCTTTGATGACGCTACCTTTACGGACGGCACATATAATTTGCCGGTGGAAGCCCGTTGGTCAACAATTATCAACATGCCTGCGCCTAACCTTAATGTAGCGCTTGATACTGCCTTGAACAGTATTGCAGCCAACAGCAAACAGCTAAAGGGATGTTTTGTAGAGGGTACATTTACTACGCGAAATCTTGCACCGAATGATATCAAAAAGATTGTTGACGAGGTCAATAAAATCAATCACAAGTCATTTGGTGAAGAGAAAGACCTGATTGGGCGTGTATATGAATATTTTCTCAAAGAATTTGCGGTAAATGCAACGAAAGAGGAGGGCGAATATTATACGCCTCATGATGTGGTTCAGTTGATCGCTGCTATGATTGAGCCGTTTGACGGCACCTTATATGATCCGTGCTGCGGCTCGGGCGGAATGTTTATTCAGAGTGCGGAGCTTGTCAAGGCAAAGCAAGGCGATATCAGTCGCATTAATGTTTACGGACAGGAGAAAGAGCCCGCAACACACAGACTGGCAAAAATGAATCTTGCCCTGCGCGGAATCAGCCATAATCTTGGTGAAACCAGCGACTCATCCTTTACGCATGATTTGCACAAAGGCCTTTACTTTAGCTACATCATGGCGAATCCGCCTTTTAACCTGAAAGGATGGTATGACGAGAATCTGAAAAATGACGCTCGCTGGGTAGATTATACAACACCGCCGGAGAGCAATGCAAACTATGCCTGGATTCTGCACATACTTTCCCATTTGAAGCCGCTGGACGGTGTCGCCGGGTTTCTTTTGGCAAACGGTGCTTTGGGCGACAGCGACACTTTGGAAATCCGTAAGAAGCTGATTCGGAAGGACAAGGTAGAAGCTATTGTTATTCTTCCTCGTGAACTCTTTATCACAACTGACATTAGTGTCACTCTCTGGATTTTGAATCAAAATAAAAAAGGCGGTTCTTACCACGGCAGAAATCTGCGTAACCGCGAACATGAGATTCTATTTATGGATCTGCGCACGTGGTCGGAGAATCCGGTTAAAGGTGAAAGCAAAAAGAAAGTGCGCTTGATTACGGAACAGATTCAGAAAGCAGCGGACATCTACCATACATGGCAAAGCGAAGGAACGGACGGTACAGAGTATGCGGTCCCGGAACTTTACCGCAGTGTCAGTAGAGGCGAAATTGAAAAACAAGGCTGGAGTCTCATACCAAGTAAGTATATCGAATTTATTGACCGTGATTTAGACATTGATTTTCATGCAGAAATGAGCCGTATTCAAGTAGAGATGCGTGACGTACTAGAGCAGGAAAAGCAGGCCCAAAGGCTGCTTGAGTATGCTTTTAGGGGGATAGGGTATGGCATTGACTGAGTATAGAATCGGACAGTTGGTAGAGCTTACCTTTGAAACAAATTCAAGCAATTTATTCGGTCCGGACGATGTTCGAGGGATGACAATTACAAAGCAAATTATACCGACAAAAGCAGATGTTTCATCGGCTGATCTAAGTAAATTTTTAGTTATACGTCCTGGGGAATTTGTTTTTAATCCTCGTACTCACGGAAAGCATATAGGCTTTGGATACAATAATACTGCTGAAAGTTTTATTATTTCTTGGAATAACATTGGCTTTCGTATTAAAGAAGAAATGCGAAGTGTTGTTTCTTCAGAATATTTGTTTTTACATTTTAACCGTAGTGAATGGGATCG
>JAFLUN010000105.1 GCA_022508785.1 Oscillospiraceae bacterium | reverse complement strand
TGCAAAAAAATATTCAGTGCTGCCAAATTGATAATTGCCTACTACAAACAATAACACAACACAAAAAGAAGCTTGGTGATTTCACATTCCATATTCGTTTCTATCCAAAAGAATCATGCCAAATGATTGTTGATCTATTAAATAAATTAAGATTAACGATTAGAATTAACGAAATCGTTAATTCCTAAAATTACTCGTTAAAGCTTATAAAAAATCATTAATTCTTGAATCTCTCGTTAAAATAGTGTACAATATAAATACTATTTCAAGGAGGGAGCGTTAATGCAAGCGGAAGCCCTTAAAAAAATCGTTTTAGATATAAAGACTTTGAAAGCAGAAACACAGACTATTGAATTAAAGGCCGCCACGCAAGGCTGCCCTACTAGATTGTTTGATACACTTTCTTCATTCTCTAATCAGGATGATGGCGGCGTTATTATCTTTGGTGTTGACGAATCGGATAATTATGCGATTAAAGGCGTATATGATGCTCAGGATCTTCAAAAGAAAGTAACAGAGCAGTGTAAGCAGATGGAGCCTTCTGTTCGTGCCTTGTTTACTGTATGTGAAATTGATAATAAGGCAATTGTGTCTGCCGAAATTCCCGGTGTAGATATTTCTGAACGCCCTGTTTTTTATAAAGGTGTCGGTCGCATAAAAGGTTCTTATGTTCGTGTCGGCGAGGCTGATGAACCCATGAGTGAATATGAGATTTACAGCTACGAAGCCTTTAGAAAAAGAATTCGTGATGATATTCGCACTGTTGAAAACGGCAAACTTCATATGATAGATGAAAAGCGAATGGGGCAGTATCTTTCCGCTGTTAAAAGCGAGCGAAAAAATCTTGCTGATAATGTTTCTGAAGATGAAATTTTGGAATTAATGGGCATTACTCAAGATGGTGTTCCTACGCTTGCAGGACTTATGACATTCTCAAAATATCCTCAAGCTTATTTCCCCCAGCTCTGCATCACCGCTGTCTCACTTCCGGGAACTGAGCAAGGTACGGTAGGTGATGGCGGAGAACGCTTTATAGATAATAAGCGTATTACCGGAGCCATCCCCGATATGCTTGAAGAAGCGGTTGAGTTTGTCCGTAAAAATAGTCGAACGAAAACAATTATCAATGATAATGGCCAGCGTGCGGATAAGCAGGAATATCCTATTAAGGCTGTTCGTGAAGCAATTCTCAATGCTTTGGTACACCGTGACTATAGCGTTCATACAGAAAATGTCCCCATTCGCATTGAAATGTATCGTGACCGTATGGAAATCATCAATAGCGGTGGACTGTATGGAAAAATTTCTATTGATGCACTTGGCAAGGTACGCCCTGAAACAAGAAATGCAGCATTAGCCAATATGCTTGAGCTTTTAAATGTGACAGAAAACAGATATTCAGGTATTCCTACTATGCGTAGTGAGTTTGCAAATGCAGGACTTCCCGCACCGTTGTTTTCTGTTGTGCACGGAGAATTTAAGGTGGTTATGAAAAATGGATTGTTTGTTGAGACAATGCCGGTTACCGATTCTCTTGTAGAGTTTTGCTCTACCCCCCGCACAAGGAGTGAAATTGTAGCATTTGTCGGCAAGTCGAAAAACCATGTGATGTCTCAAATAGTTGCGCCACTTGTTATGAGTGGAAAGTTGAAAATGACGATGCCGGATAAGCCTAAGAGTCCAAATCAAAAGTTTGTGCAAGCGTAAGCGGAATATTTATATAAAAAATTCTAACCTTTTTAGTTACATGCCTGTCATTATATAATAAGGGGTAGACCCGTATAGAATGACTAGGAGGAAAACACGAATGAACGAAACCGATGATTTAAAAGAATTGGTACAAAAAGCGGTGGCGGGAGACAGGGAGGCTTTTGAAGAACTGTACCGGGAAACCTGCCGTTCCGTATATTTTACCTGTCTTGGCTTTTTAAAAGATGAGCAGGAAGCGCAGGATGTAACACAGGATGTCTATCTGACTGCCTTTGAGCAGTTGGGCACACTGGAGGGCGCGGATAAGTTTAAGCCTTGGCTCTATCGGATGACCGCCAATAAATGTATTAACTGTTTGAAGAAAAAGCAGCCCATCCTTCCCGGTGATGAACAGCTCCAGGATATGGAGACGGAAGAGAACGAAAACTTCCTGCCGGAAGAGTATGCGCTTAACGTGGACATGAGAGAACTTGTATTGGAAATTACACGGAAGGTCTGTTCGGACGCACAATACCAAACGATATTGCTGCATTACTTTAACGAGCTCTCTGTAGCGGAGATTGCCGAGATCATGGAATGCCAAGAGAGTAATGTTAAAAAACGTCTGAGCATAGCAAGGGCTAAGATAAAGGAAGGTGTCCTGCGGTATGAAAAGAAAAGCGGCGACAAACTCTATTCCGTTGCAGCCATTCCTTTCCTT
>JAFLUN010000104.1 GCA_022508785.1 Oscillospiraceae bacterium | reverse complement strand
TTTAGCTATTGCTTCATTATCAGTTAAGCACAGACAGGGACTTTTCGGGAAGATACATAGGAACTATGCAGTCGTCTTCATAAATAACATATACATACCTGCCGTTGTCATTGTACGTGTCATAAACCATTTTTGAAGCGTCGGCGATTTTCTTTGCCTTTTGAGCATCGTCAACCCTTGTAACCTTCACATCGCAGGCATTATATACAATATCAAAAAGATCCGTATAAGTTCCGTTCGGTTTTTCTTGGAAAATCCCTTTTACTTTTTCACCTGAAATCCATGTGTCCATTCCGGCGCACTCATTATAGCTTACGAAAATTTGACCGCCTCTGTTATAACGGCCACCGTCACGAATCTCTGTAAGCGCATTGGAAATCGCAAACTTTTTATCAGGGTAAATTACTGCTTTAACCGCCGTTTTATGAGGATTGGGCTCAAGCTCTTTTAACTGTTCGAGAGTTTCGGTCATTTGCGGATAAACAAGAATGAAAGCACCTGCAACGCCTGTTTTTACTATATCGTCCCGCTCTCCCTCTTCATGATAATAATCATTGTATAAATCTACCCAATCATACCCTGCAGTGTATGTTGACGTTGCAAGAACAAGTCTGTCTGTTGCCGTTACAATTGCGCCGACACACTCGCTCGCATTTCCGTAATACTCATCATAAGTCATTTTGCAAAGGTCGTTATAAACTGCATTTGCCAATTCTTCGGTTGCAAAATTGGTGAGAGTGCCCTCTTCATCATTGAATTGATAACTGTTATAATTAAAATTATCTGCAAGAAGTGAGCTGTCAAAATAACTAAATTCCTCTATGCCGCCATACTCATAACCCGAGTAATACACATTTCCCATATAATATGATGTGTATTCTTCCGCTGTTCCCTGAGATTTTTTAACCATTCCCTTTAAAATCTGGTGGAAATAATCCGAATTGAAAACTGCCTTATTATAATCGCGCATAAGGTCTTCGGAGTAAACGGGGAAGCGTCTTGAAATAAACTTGCCGTCTTTTGTTTTTATTACAAAACTCACATAACTAACTGCGCTGTTATTTTTCTTATCTTTTTTTATCTTATCGAACTGCTCAATGCACACCTTAATGTCTTCAGGGTTATCGCTTTTGTATTCATTCAAATTCTCCGTAATTTCATCATACATTTCAGTACGATAATAAGCCGGACAGTAATTAAACATATTAAACGGATCGTCATAGCTCATTGAAACGTATTCTATATCTTTAGCGTCCGGAAGCTTGTTGTAATTGCCGAAATACCCTGTGCCGACTACAATAAGAGCGCCGATTGAAACGAGTGAAAGTCCGCCGAAAACGTACAGCATTCTTAAAACAGCCTTAATATTTCTGCGCATAATGAGCTGAGCAATAAAGAAAATTATAAATGTACCTACCGCACAAAGCAATATACAAAAAGCTAAGCTGTGTATTTGATAACCGTACATATCGTAAAGCGCTGCCGAAATGATTGCTGCACTGCCAAAGAAAACCGTTGCACCGTTAACGGCACACGAAACGTCGAATTTGCCGAATGAATTTGAATTTTCATTTTTACGCTTTTTAAACAGAAACAGTCCTAAAACAATAATAACAACTGATACGATTATCCAGAACACAATGGGGAAAACCTCGGTTTTCCACGTTATCAAATAATCCTTCGGTACTTTTTTCCCTGTTATAAGCACATTTAAATAATCTTCGTATGAAGAAATACCTAACCATGGCGTTAAAAGGCGTATTTCTGAAACCATTTCAAAGGGGTCGTTGGGATACCCTCGCAAAAATGCACCCTTCATGATCGTAAAGAGCTCAGCAGCTATTACACCAATAGTGCTTGTTGTAACTGAAGTTATCACCATTTCAATAATTGAGCCGGAAACTGAAGCGGCAAATGCACCGATAGAAAGACCTGCCATGCCGCCTGCAAACGTAAGGAAGGTGTAAAAGGCGAACAATTTGAGCTGATGCACGTGAAATCCGAATAACGCTACGTTAGAAATAAACACGATTAAAAACGGAATAGCCGATGCAACAAAAAGGTCTATTGCGCCTGCAAGAATACGGTTCACAAAAAGGCGTGTGCGCGTAAGCCCTACACTGAAATAAACGTTTACACTCTTTTTCTTAAATGCAAATTTAAAAAGAGAAAGGGCAACAAACAATCCGCACAAAATCATTATAATAACGATAGGTAAAGCTTCATAATAAGAGTATTCATCTATTTTGCCGCCGAAATATGCAATAATTTCATGCTTGTTTATAAGCTGTATATATTCCAAATTTTTTCTTATTTCTTTTGCAAAGCTTATTATCGGAATTATAAATTTCGCGCCGATAACTATCATCACAATTATTGGCCCAAGGCACGCATCTTTTAAGCTTCTTAAAAAGTCTCTTGAATTAACTTTATCATT
>JAFLUN010000103.1 GCA_022508785.1 Oscillospiraceae bacterium | reverse complement strand
TCGCGGGTTCGAATCCCGCCGTATGCATAAGAGCATATCGCCAGTGGATTGGTAAATAAAATAACGGTGTGTAAAAGCACAATATATCGTTATTAAAGCTGCAATTACTCGGCTGAAAGCAAAAACTATTTTGCCGAAAGCAGTGCATCACCTGCCTTGTCCGAGAACGGATACCGTGAATCAAGCATATAAGCCAAAAGGTTTCTTTCCGCTCATACGCACGACCGCTCAAGTTTTCGGCCGCAAGTGATTGCATGAGTAATTGCGACTGTATTTTAACCTTTAGGAGGGTTTACATATTATGAAAAAGATTATTATCAACGAAAATCAAAGGGGATTTCTTTTTAAGAACGGAAAGTACGTTAAAATGCTTACTGCCGGAAAATACTATATTTACGGCGGTAAAGAAATCGAAGTAGAAGATTTGAACCAGCCTATTATTCCTAATATGTGTGCATTGGACACCGTTCTTAACGATAAGGCTGTTGCAAATGCTGTTTCAGTTATTGAGGTTGCCGACGAGAGATTAGCGCTTCATTTCGTAAACGGAAAGTTTGATTCAGTGCTTCTTCGCGGCAAGTACGCCTTCTGGTCTGTTGTAGATAAACACGAGTATAAAATCGTGGATATCTCTACACCCGAGGTATCCGCCGATGTGCCCGAGTACGTTTTCTCTAAGATTCCTTCAATTTATTACACTAAGGTTGAGGTCTTGGAATATCAAAAGGCAAGGCTTTATTTCAATCAAAAATTCGTCAAAATTTTGGATGCAGGTACATATTACTTTTGGAAAAACGGCGTTAAAATTGACGTAGATTTTGTTGACACAAGACTTACTCAAATGGATATTACAGGTCAGGAGATTTTAACGCAGGATAAGGTTTCTCTTCGCATCAATTTCGTTTGCAATTACCGAGTAACCGATTATGTGAAGATTTCTACCGAGATCGATGACTTTGCCGAGCAAATGCACGTTGCCGCACAGCTTGCTCTTCGTGAGTACATCGGTAAATATAAGCTTGACGAGATTCTTGAAAACAAGGAACAGATGTCCGAGTTCGTATTTGAAAAACTGAAAGCAAAAGAAAAAGAGCTTTTTGTAGAAATCACGGATGCCGGTGTAAAGGATATTATTCTGCCCGGTGAAATCCGCGCAATTATGAATACCGTCTTAGTTGCCGAAAAACGCGCTCAGGCGAATGTTATCACTCGCCGTGAGGAGGTTGCTTCTACCAGATCCTTGCTTAATACTGCAAAACTGATGGACGAGAACCAAACTCTTTATAAGCTCAAAGAGCTGGAGTTCGTTGAGCGTATCTGCGAGAATGTGGGTAACATCAATTTAAACGGTAACGGTGACGTTTTGACACAGCTTACAGGTATTCTCAGGGGTAACACATGAAAGGAGAATTGTTATGATAGAGATAATCGGCAAGTTTAATACTGCCGTATGTTATACAAATGAGCTTGAGCCTACCGCATACGAGCAAATCGAGGCAGTATGCAATGAAGAGGCTTTCAAGAATTCAAAAATCCGTATTATGCCTGACGTTCATGCAGGTAAAGGATGTACTATCGGTACTACAATGACCATTGTTGACAAGGTCGTTCCAAATATGGTGGGCGTAGATATCGGCTGCGGTATGTATACCGTAAGCCTCGGCAATATTGATATTGATTTGGAAAAGTTTGACGAGGCAGCGCACACCATTCCCTGCGGAATGGATGTTTGGGAAGGAAGACAGGAAAGATTTGACTTAACACAACTTCGCTGCTACCGCAACCTTAAGGATACCAAAAGACTTGAAAGAAGCATCGGCACTTTGGGCGGAGGAAATCACTTTATTGAAATCGACGCTGATGCTGACGGCAATAAGTATTTAATTATCCATTCTGGCAGCCGAAACCTCGGTACACAGGTTGCTGCATTTTATCAGAAAATCGCCGTTGATTTAAATGTAGGTAAGGAAGAGTATTTCAAAAAGAGAGATGAGATTATCCGTACCTATAAAGAGGCAGGGCGAAGAAGTGCAATTCAGGCAACCCTCGAGGCTTTAGCAAAAGAGTGGGAGGAGAAAGACCCTACAATGCCTTATGAGCTTTGCTACCTTTACGGCACTTTTATGGAGGACTATTTACACGACATCAGTATTTGTCAGCAGTTCGCAAAGCGTAACCGTGAAAAGATGGCAGAAATTTTACTCCAAAAGACAGGTCTTACAGGTTATGATGCTTTCCAAACCATACATAATTATATCGATGTTGACGAAATGATACTCCGTAAAGGTTCGGTGTCTGCTAAGGCGGGAGAGAAACTTTTAATTCCTATCAATATGCGTGACGGAAGCCTTATTTGTATAGGAAAGGGTAATGGGGATTGGAACAACTCCGCACCTCACGGTGCAGGGCGCTTAATGTCCCGTACCGCCGCATTAGAAAAACTCACTATGGAAGAGT
>JAFLUN010000102.1 GCA_022508785.1 Oscillospiraceae bacterium | reverse complement strand
TTGAAGCCTCTGTTTTTTTAGCATTTTCATTTGCATAAGTTTGTTTTTTCGCTTCAATTAAAAAATTATATAAATCGCTATTCATTTTTTCTGCCTCACAAAATAATTATAAAGAATTATATCATTTTTCTTATACATTTTAAATATTTAGATAGAAAATATTTTTGTAATTAAAACACAGCACCTACAAAAATGTAAGTGCTGTGCTTTGCATAATCTGTGTTAAAATGATGTATCGACTTCGTCGATATGATGTTATGCTTCGCATAGTGATGTTGCTCATTGTATTCGCAGTGATGTGATGTTTGCCACTGTGCCGTAAGGCACAACATCACTGTCCGTAGGACAACATCATTAGCATAGCGACATCATTTGCCCGTAAGGGTAAACATCGTTGAAAAAAGCACTTGCTGTTGCAAGTGCTTTTTTCTTGGTGACCCGGACGAGAATCGAACTCGTGTTACCGCCGTGAAAGGGCGGTGTCTTGACCGCTTGACCACCGGGCCGTATTGGTAGCGGCGATGGGACTTGAACCTATGACCTTCCGGGTATGAACCGGACGCTCTAGCCAACTAAGCTACGCCGCCAAATATGCCGTTGCCGTATTCGGCTTGACTATTATAATATACGGATTTTGATTTGTCAACCGTTTTTATAAAAAATTTATTCTTTTGTTTTGATTGTATCTGTGATAGAATTATTTAGAGGGGAGAGGATAAATTTGATTATCAGACCGATTTATAAAAATAAGAAATTCGGCGCGGTGCTTTTGGCTTTTTCGCTGTTTTGCTTTGCGGTAATAATTCACCGTTTATCTTATTATGTGTATGAATTTGACCCGAAATTCAGCCCAATTGATTACGGCAAATTCAACATTCTTTCGTTTTTTACCGTTCAGTCAAATATACTTGTTGCAATTTACTTGTTGTTGACCTCCCTTGCGGTGTTCGGCAATAAAAACGCTCAAAGAATTGCATTTAACCCAACCTTCGGCTCATTCGTTACAACTTATATCATTGTCACGGGAGCGGTTTATTGCTGCGGAATACCCTTAGGCTTTACGCCGCCTTTTAAATGGGATAATCCAAATCATTTTATGCTGAGCTTTATTCAGGTTCTGCACCATATGATTATTCCGCCTTTAATGCTTATTTTATGGTTTATTCCCCCAACCGATAAAAAGGTTAATAAGAAAAAAATATGGGCAGTAGGTCTTTATCCGTTGGTTTATTCTATCTTTTCAATTATCAGAGGCGCAGTCTCAAACCCGGAATTTTACGCTTATCCTTTTTACCGTCCTGATTTTTTATGGGATATGCTTTTCAGCGGTAAGCCGATAAATTCAGCTTTGGCTTATTTAATAATGCTTCCTGAATTACTAATAGGCATATCGCTTTTCATAATAATCTGTAAGATTTTATCTGTAATAAGAAACCGTATGGTATGAAAAATGAAAACCGCTGCTGAACAGTTTTGTCGAGCCGTTCAACAGCGGTTGTTTAATGGGATTTATTTGCAAAATACATGGCTGCCGATAGTTGTAACGACAGGGCGAGTTCTTATCCATTGGTTGCTTGTTTTTGCAGGATTATAATAGTATATTGCGCCGCCCGTGGGGTCCCACCCGTTAATTGCGTCCCTTGCAGCCTTTTTTGAGGTTTCATTTGGCTCAACGCTCCAGTTGCTGTCATTCACGCAGGAGAATGCACCGCTTTGATAAACAACACCTGAAATGGTGTCGGGAAAAGATGAATGGCGCACACGGTTTAATACTACTGCTCCGACTGCTACCTGCCCCGTGTAGCTTTCACCGCGAGCCTCTGCGGCAATGACCTTTGCAAGAAGATAAACGTCACTGCTGGAATATCCGCCTGTAGAAGACGATGAGCTGCCTGTTATCCCAAGATAAAGAAGCGTTTTAGGTCCTGCAATGCCGTCAACGGTCAGACCGCAGTTTTTTTGGAACTGCCGTACGGCTTTTTGCGTGTTCGTACCGTAAATTCCGTCAACCGAGCCTGTGTAAAGTCCTAAAGATTTAAGCTTAGTTTGAATTTGCCTTACCTCTTCGCCGCGGGACCCGAGCCGTGAGAGCGTGGGCGTGCTTCGTGTCGCCGCAAAGCCTATTACGGCAATTACAAATGCATTAACAAGAATAATGGCTACGATTTGCCAAATAAGCCTCATTCTTTTATTTTGTATTGAAAATTTCTTAACCGTATAAACCACTCCAAACTTTTAATGATTTTATTTTTGCCGTTTTTTGCACTTATATACAGTAAAATATAAAAAGCAATTGAGCCTAAGGAAAAAACAGGCGGATTTTTAGTCTGAAAAAAATATTTGAAATTTTTTGAAAAAAGTTCTTGACAATAAAAAACGTTTGTGATATTATATCAAAGCTGTCTGAACGGACGGCATTTAAAATGCAAAAAATTCAAAAAGTTTGAAAATAATTATTGACAAACGGTTTGGTTTTTGCTACAATAATCTTCCACCGCCGAAAGCGGTGGGTACGGACCTTGAAAATTAAACAACGACGAGATTGAAAGGAACCCTGTAAATCCTTA
>JAFLUN010000101.1 GCA_022508785.1 Oscillospiraceae bacterium | reverse complement strand
ACTAAAACGCCGTCGGAAGAACCGAATATTCGGGTTTGTTCGACGGTATTTTTGTCCCCTTTAGTCTTTCGGCTGAAAACACCGCATTTTTGCCGTATTTTTCTTTTATCCCGATAGATGCGTTTTCTTCAAAGCTGAGCTTTTCACGGCGTGCCATATTATACCCAATATCTATTTGATGAGGATTTTTATAACCCGTAAGATTATATGCACGAACTGTTACGGAGCGGATCTTTTTTCTCCACTCGAAATTCCTTTTGAAAAGCTCAAAGGCATTTTCGCTTATTTCCTTTTCGTTATCTGTGGGAAAAATAAGATTGACGGAATATGAAACAATCTCAAGATTATCGCTCTTTATTGTTAATTGCAGTGAATTTGCCTCTAATTGCTCTGAAATGAGCTTTTCGGAAACAATACACGATAATTCCTTTATTACTCTTAAAACCTCTGCATTGTCCTTTAGATTATCAATACAGGTAATTCCCCTGCCTATACTTTTTATGGGCGCTTTTTCACCGTAAAAAGCTACGGAAGAATTGTCTATTCCGTTTGCGGAGCGCCATAAACCGTATCCGTTTTTGCCGAGAATTTTTTGGGCAAAATCAGGCGATGAATTTGCAAATTCGCCTATTGTAAATATTCCGTACTTATTCAAGGTCTTGACCGTGCTTCTCCCTGCAAAAAGTAATGCGCCAACGGGTAAATTCCAAATCTTTTCCTTAAAATTATCTTTTGAAATAACGGTCACGGCATCGGGCTTTTTCATATCGCTTCCGAGCTTTGCAAAGGATTTGCAAAAGGATACTCCCACTGAAATTGTAAGCCCCGTTTCCTTTTTTACCCGTTTGCGAATTTCATTTGCAATTTTTTCTCCGTTACCGAAAAGGCGAACACTCCCCGTAACATCAAGCCACGCTTCGTCAATGCCGAAGGGTTCTATCATATCCGTGTATTCGGCATATATTTTTCTTACCTGATTTGAGAGAAACAAATACAAATCAAAATCGGGATTTAATATTATTAAATCTTTACATTTTCCGTATGCCTCGGATAATTTATCCCCCGTTTTAATGCCGAATTTTTTCGCCTCGTTTGACTTAGCCAAAACTATTCCGTGGCGGTCTTTTTCATTACCGCCTACCGCCAGCGGCTTTCCTTTAAGCGCAGGATTTCTTGCGCACTCTGCTGACGCATAAAAATTGTTCAAATCACAATGAAGTATTGTTCGTTCCATAATCTACTCCTTAATATGTGATTATTATACCGAACAAATGTTCGTTTGTCAAGTAAAAGTATGAGCCGAATTTCTTCGGCTCAGTGAAATTTAATCAAAGCTTAAATTTGTTACAATCTGGAAATGGTCACTGGGATATGCTCCGTCATAGGTATCCGTTAGAACCTTATAAGAATTTACGGTAAAGCCCTCTTTTGAAATCATAAAATAGTCAATGCAGTTTCTGTCAAGCTCTTTGCCGAAATTCTGATATGTACAGCTTGTCATTGTGTTTTCTGTTTGATATTTTGCATCAAGGAAATTTTCGGTAACTGCTCTGTAGGTTTCGGAATCCTCTTCACAGTTAAAGTCTCCCATAATAAGCGACGGAAGGGAACCGAACTCCTGAATTTTATCAAGCACAACGGCAATACCGTTGATTCTCGCTTCATCACTGATGTGGTCAAGGTGTGTGTTAAATATTACAAATTGCTTTGAAGTGTTAATATCCTCCAAAATTACATAACTGCAAATTCTGTAACAAGCCGCTCCCCAGTCCTTGCTCATTTCATCAGGTGTTTCAGACAGCCAAAACGAGCCTTTGTCTATAAGATTATAAAGGTCTGTTCTGTAAAATACGGGGCAACCTTCAGAGTTAAACATTTTATCACGGTATGTAATTACGGAATCGTAATCGGGCAATGTGTCGCAAAGATAACTGTACTGCCACTTTGTTACCTCCTGAAAGCCAATGATGCCCGGAGCCTCTGTTTCAATGCCGTTTAAGAGCAGCTCGGCACGGTTAAACCAACTCTTTTTACCCAAATCGGTGGGAGTTATACAGCGGACATTACAGCTCATTACACAAATATTCGACAAATTCTCTGTTTTATATTCAATATTGCGTACTTTTTTTGCCTTCTTATAATGTGAATACGGCGCAAACATCAGACCGCCCCAAACAATTATAACCGCTAAAAGCAATGCAAACACCGATACAACTATCTTTTTAACTGTTTTTTTCATAATCAACACCTCGTAAATAATTGTAACATAGAGATAAATAAAATGCAAAATAAAAAATATCAAAAAGACACGATAAAATTTGAAAAAAGGCTTGCAAAAATAAAATTTATATGGTAATATATTAGCCGTTGGTTATCCGGGTGTGGCGCAGCTGGTAGCGCGCTTGACTGGGGGTCAAGAGGCCGTGAGTTCAAGTCTCGCCACTCGGACCACATCGCCGCAGGCTGTATACAGTTTGCGGCGACTTTTATATATAACTTAGATAAAACAAAAACCTGCCATTAAGACAGGTTTTATTTTTAATTAAAACGATTTAATTTCGCCGCTTTTATATTTGAATATAAGCAACGCATCGGAAATATCCACAGTACCGTTTTTGTTTGTATCCGCCGCCTGCTGTGCTGTTGCGGATAAAGTTTTCTC
>JAFLUN010000100.1 GCA_022508785.1 Oscillospiraceae bacterium | reverse complement strand
TTCAAAGTGACATTCAAAGTGACATTCAAAGTGCAATATTTGCACTTTGAATGAATTAGATAGTTTGAATATAATTACAGACGAGAAAAAGTTACAAGCAGGGTGTAAAAGCCCTGCTTGTAGTTTTTGTCATTCAATTAAACTGCAACTGTAAATTCAAATTATTTTATTGACTTATTGTATTTATAATGGTAAAATGATTATGCTACACAAAACATAATTATTTTGGCAAATGGATTTTTTATTGTAGGGATATTGTATTGCTTTTTACATATACTGTTTTGCTTTAAATTTTGCAAAAACGCAAATTTCAGCAGGACAGTATAGTGGATATCATATCCCATTTGCCTTGTTTTGTGTAGCAACAAACGAGGTTTGCGTTTTATGTGCGTTGACTTCGGTTGGCGCACTTTTTTATTTTATGGGAAAAACCGTGAAAATAAAAATTTTAAAAATTTCCGTTACTTTTTTTAAAAAATCTACATATATATTATGAGTGAGAATATAACTTTAAAAGATATACTTGAAACAGAACCGTTCACTTTCACACTCTCTGAAATCGAACAAATTATGGACGATGAATTAGGCAGTCCGATTGACATCATGGACACTGACCTTATTGACCTTTGCGCCGATATACTTGCGAAAGAGTATTTAAAAAAATATGATTATAATTTTTGTTATATTTCAACAGAAAAATGTTAGAGAATGATTTTTAAATTTTTCCTCGTCCTTGCTTTTTCTGTTGTGATATAAATGTTGAGGTTGGGACGTCGTTTACCCCAATCTTGACGGGTACCGCTTGTCATCATACTGACCATTAGTGGCAAGCGGTATTTTTTTGCTATCTCGCACAGAAAAAACGGCAACCTTCTTTTGAAAGCTGCCGTTTCATACTTGCATTACTGTTTTTCAAATCCGTGTACCCAATCAGAAAACAGATAGTAGAAAAGATACACAACAGAGCTTATAGCCCATGTGATCGGATATGCCCAGTAAATAAGATGAATATTGCCTGTTAGTTTCGTAACCAGCATAATATAGATAATGCGTATGACGCACCAGACGGAAAGCATAACGAACATCGGTACAAATGCTTTGCCGGCTCCGCGGCAAACTGCCGCTACCGAATGAGAAAATGCCAGCAGGAAATAGAAAAGTGCAACGGTTCGCGCTTGCCGTACGCCCAGGGCAATAACCTCAGGCGATTTATCAAACAGTCCAATCAAATGCGGCGATAATGTATACACGCATACGCCTATAAGCTCTGCCAGCAGTACAGCCGCGAGAATGCTGAAACGCGATCCCTTTTTAGCGCGCTCATATTGCTTGGCGCCCAGGTTTTGGCTTATAAATGTAGTGCTTGCCATATTAAAGCTTGTAATGGGCAGGAATGCAAAGCCTTCAATCTTTGAGTGTGTTCCGTAGGCGGCCATGGCTAACTTGCCGAAAGAGTTTATTTGTGACTGAACGACAACGTTCGCCAAAGCGATTACAGAATTTTGAATACCGGACGGCAGACCGTATCGTATGATCTCCATTAAAAGTGCTTTGTGAAAGCGAATTTTCCGTAAGTTTACTGTATAAATATTACCTTTTTTAAGCAGATATGCCATACAGAGCATAACGCTTGCCACTTGGGAAATAACCGTTGCCACCGCTGCCGCCCAAACTCCCCAGTGGAATACTCCGAGGAAAATCAGGTCAAGAAAAATATTGAGCAGGGAAGAAAAGACAAGGTAATACAGCGGACGGCGGCTGTTGCCCAAAGCGTTCATAATACTGCGGCTGATATTGTAAAATATCATTGAAAGACCGCCTAAAAAATAGAAACGGAAGTATTCTATTGCCTCGGGGAGAACCTCAGGGTCTGTTTGCATCCATTTAAGAAATGTTGGCGTCAGCAATAAGCCTGCTAATGTCAGAATACTGCCACAGACAAGTCCCAATGCTAAAAGGGTGTGAATTGCTTTGGACACCTGTTCCTCATCGTTTGCTCCGAAATAACGGGCAATAACAACACCGCCGCCCATGGCAGCTCCCGTAAAAAAGCTGACCATAAGAAAAATTAACGGGCCTGACGATGTAACCGCCGCCAGTGATTCAGTCCCTAAAAACCGACCGACAATCAATGCATCGGCGGTGTTGTACAACTGCTGAAATAAATCACTGAAAAAAATCGGCAGTGCAAAATTCAGCATCAGTTTATACGGATTCCCAACTGTCATATCCTTTACTTGGGAAGAACCGGATTTGAGTGTATGTGTGTGCGACATTTTTTTCTCCATAAATGTTTAAAAATTGCTCGAATTAAAAGTATACATCTTTTTTTCTGCCTTGTACATACCTTTTTCGTCGATTTGTTAAAATAGACTATTTTAATATTGTATGAATGATACAGTTTAGTGTTATACTAACTATAACCAAAACAAAAACAGAAAGGGAAGACGGTATGGACGGTAACAATCTTGTAAAAAATACACTTGATCAAATTCCTCAGGCAAGTCCCGATGCAAAGCAAATAGTAGGGCTTGTTAAAGAAAACGGAAGAGTAACAGGCTATAAATTGTCTGATGAAACCTATGTGAACAAAGCTGATGCAGTACAAATGGCTAAACAGGGACAAATCTCAGGAGTAGGAATTGCCCACAGGGGAGAAAACGAATATTTGAAATCAATTCCTAACGGAAGCGAAACCGACAATTTAAGCAATTTGCCTTCTTTTTCTCCTGAACAGTAATGTACTAAAAGAATTTGAAAAAATAAGCACCGTTATTAAAAAAATAACTGTACTTATTTTAAGACTTAATCTTATTTGATAAAATGCACC
>JAFLUN010000010.1:1254-37912 GCA_022508785.1 Oscillospiraceae bacterium | reverse complement strand
AGGTTGTAGACGCAATGAACGCACAGGGTATTGTATAATAACCTCACGAAACACAATCAAAATCATAGATTTTGTGTGTTTCGGAGAACATTGTATCATTCCTGCTTCGCACTTGTGCGCTTCGCAGATATGGTATAAAATCAAACAATTCATAAAAACACTAAAGCCGAAGAAATTTACTCTTCGGCTTTTTGTTATTTTAAAAATATATATGAATTTATATATTCATTCCGCCGTTAACGGCTATGTCCTGCCCCGTTATGAAATCCGCATCTGCTGATGCAAGAAACGATACCGCACCTGCAATATCTTCGGGTGTGCCTATCCGTCCTAAGGGCGTTTCATCTTTCAGCCCGTTCATTGTTTCTGCATCAAAATGCGATGTCATATCGGTAAGTATAACCCCCGGTGACACACAGTTTACCGTAATCCCCGAAGGACCTACCTCTTTGGCAAGAGCCTTGGTCATACCGATAAGCCCTGCTTTTGCGGCAGAATAATGCACCTCGCAAGAGCCGCCTGTTTCACCCCAAATTGATGCTATATTTATAATTTTACCTTTTTTTCTGTGAATCATAAAGGGCAATACCGCTCTCGCACAGTAAAATGCACCGCTGAGGTTTGTGTCAATCATTTTCTGCCACCTTTCATCTGTAATATCAGTAAAAAGTGACTGCTCCGCAATGCCTGCGTTGTTAACGAGCACGTCTATTTCGCCAAAGCTCTTTTCAATCTCCGAAATTACGGAATTTACATTTTGACTGTTTGTAATGTCGAGGGAGAAGGCTTTTGATACTCCGCCCTTTGAAATAATGTCCGATACCGTATTCTCTGCCGCAGATTTTGAATTTTTATAGCAAACGGCAATTTTGTATCCGTCTTGGGCTAACCGCAAAGCCACCGCTCTGCCAATCCCCTTGCCTGCCCCCGTAATAACCGCAACCATTTTCATTCCTCGTTTCAAAAATATAAAATGGGTCACTTCATTCTAACATATTTTTTTATAAAATGCATTAAAAGGCTTGAAAAAATTTGAGAATTATTTTATAATGTTGTCTGCACAATAAAATTATGTAAATTCGCTGGAATAGCTCAGTTGGTAGAGCAGCGCATTCGTAATGCGCAGGTCGCGTGTTCAAGTCACGTTTCCAGCTCCATGCGCCGCAGAAACCCCTGCGGCGTTTTTGAATAGATAACCTGCCGAGGAGAAAGCTATGAGTACCAACAAAATGAAGCTTGACATATCCCAACAAGCTTTATCGGATATTTTCAAAAAACATAATTTAGGTAATATTCAAAGCGCTGATTTAATGACAGGCGGGGAATTTAACTCGGTTTATAAAATCGTCACAGACGATTCTAAAAAATACGTTATTAAAATTGCGCCGAGCTCTGATATTGAAGTTTTAACATACGAGCGCAATTTAATACAAAGCGAAGTGTTTGCATACGAAAAATTGGCTGAACTGAAGTCTGTACATATTCCTGAAATATTCGGGTACAGTCAAAGCTCAGACGAGCCTTATCAGTATCTTATTATGGAATTTATTGAAGGTAAAACGCTTTCAAAATCAAAGCTGACTGACGAAGAAACAGCGAAGGTAACGTACAGCTTAGGGCAGACTATGGCGGAAATACACAGTATTGCAGTTCCCGACGGATTCGGTTATCTTCAAAACGGATTGAAAAGAACATGGAAAGACGCTTATCTTAGTATGGTTGACAGTATAATCCGTGACGGTCTTGCTAAAAAAGCCAAAATCCCGTACTTAGAAGAGATAAAATCACTGATAAATCAAAATCTGTCCGTCTTAGATGAAGTAAAAACCCCTGCACTTATTCATTTTGATTTATGGGCAGGCAATATCATATTGGATAAAAACAATGATTTATACAGTCTTATTGACTGCGAGCGTGTAATGTTCGGCGATGTTATGGGCGAGTTTATTTCGCTCGATTATATTACGCCTTTTTCGCTTGAAAAGAACAAATCGCTGATTGCAGGATACCGATCCCGTGCAAACAGGAATGTTGAATTTAACAACAATGAAATGATTCGCCTTTACTTAATGCGATTATATTTAGGGCTGATAGCCAATATAGAAACGAGTTACAGATACCGAAAAATGTCCCTGACTTTTTTGGGCAGATATTTATTTTCAAAGCATTTTTTAAAGGTTTCAATTAGGGAACTGAAAAAATATACACAGAAATAAGGGAATAATATGGAAAATTTAAACATTCGCCGTGCAAAAGCTTCGGACGCAGAAACAATAAACAAATTACTTTTTCAGGTTTTAAAGGTTCACAGTGACGCACGCCCTGATTTATTCAAGACAGGCACAAAGAAGTATACCGACAGTGAATTGCTTGAGATAATTTCTGATGACCTTCGCCCTATTTTTGTTGCGGAAAAAGACGGCGTTGTTTTAGGATATGCTTTCTGTATACATCAACAATTTGTTAACCACAACAATATGACCGATATTAAAACCCTTTATATTGACGATTTGTGCGTTGACGAGAACGCGCGTAATATGCACATAGGCACGGCGCTTTATGAATTTGTATTGAAATACGCCGAGGAAAACGGTTATTACAATGTAACGCTTAACGTTTGGGCGGATAATGTAAACGCCGTTAAGTTTTATGAAACTCTGGGGCTTAAAATACAAAAAATCGGCATGGAAAAAATAATTTCCCCTGCCGAATAAGTTTGCAATTTTTAGATATTATGAAAGAGCAGACATTCCGAAAAAAATACGGGGTATCTGCTTTTGTTTTTTGACTAAAACGACCGAAATTTACAAAAAATATGTTTTGTTGATTTTTATGTTATAATATGGTAAAATAACACAAATATATAAACAGTATTGTTTTTCACATTTAAAGTGAGGTCGGCAAAATGAATCCTTTTAAAGCCTTATCTGAATTGACTGTGCTCAATATTAAACACGCTAAGCAGTCATTTTCAATGGCGGGAAGCGAATTAAAGAAAAAATACAGCAGTACGCTGTTTGGCTGGGCTTGGTCAATTGTTCGCCCGTTAGTTTTTATATTTGTTTACTGGTTTGCAATGTCCGTTGGCATCCGCGGAAACAAACCTATCGTTCTTGACAGCGGAGAAAAGGTTCCCTATATTATTTGGATGATTCCCGGCGTTATTGCATGGTTTGTGTTGCAGGAAACTCTTTCGGCAGGCGTTGTTTGCGTTCGGCACAACAGCCATCTTGTCAACAAGATGCTTTTCCCCGTGGGCACAATTCCCGTTTTCAGCACGATAAGCTATTTTTTCTCCCACATACTTATGATAACAATTACGATAATTATTTTTGCTGTCGCAAAATATCCGCTGACGGTTTATATGCTCCAGCTTCCGTTTTATTTGCTTTTGTATTTTGTATTCTGTTGCATAATCGCAACGTTTATTTCTACACTTGGTGTTATCAGCAGAGACTTTGAGCAGTTTATTAAAGCTATTTTAAACGTTTTCTTTTGGCTCTCCCCTGTTTTATGGCAGATTTCAAGAGTAGAAAACAAATATTTGACTTTTATATTAAAGCTTAATCCGTTTAACTATTTTGTTACCGGTTACCGTGACGCTTTTTTGGGACAAGCCTGGTTTTGGGAGCATCAAAAATACACAACATATGTAGTTGTATTTATAATTCTATTTGCTCTGTTCACATCCACTCTTCACAAAAAGCTTGCTCCTGAATTTGCAGACGTACTTTAAGAGGTGTTTATAATATATGGATAACAATAACTATTCTGTAAAAGTTGAACATCTTACAAAAATATACAAAAAATATAAGCACCCGTGGTACAGGGTGCTTCACGCCTTTTCCTCACGCATTCCGTACAAAGAGTTTTACGCAATGAAGGATCTTTCCGTTACCATTCCTAAAGGCGAAGCCGTGGGGATTATCGGTAAAAACGGCAACGGAAAATCAACTCTTCTTAAAATGATAACGGGCGTTACGAAAATGACCTCAGGCACAATCCAAACTAACGGCAGAATTGTTGCAATGTTAGAGCTGACATCAGGGTTTGACAAAGAGCTTACCGGTCGTGAAAATGCCTATATTAAAGGCAGAACGATAGGCCTTACAAAAGAGGAAATCAACAACCGAATGGATGCAATTTTGCAATTTGCCGACATTGGCGACTTTATTGACCAGCCCGTAAGAACTTATTCCAGCGGTATGAAATCAAGGCTTGGCTTTGCCGTAAGCGTAAATCTTGACCCGGATATTTTAATTGTTGACGAGGTTCTTGCCGTCGGCGATATGTCCTTCAAATTAAAATGCCTTGCAAAAATGGAAGAGTTTCGCAAAAACGGCAAAACCATTCTTTTCGTAAGCCATGACCTTTCTACGATCAAAGCCTTTTGCTCCTCTTGTATGTGGATAAAGCACGGTGAGCTTATGTACTACGGTCAAACGGGCACCGCCGTTCAAATGTATCAGGATTACCTTAAAGCCGAGCGCAGAGAGGAAAACGAACGCAGGCGTAAGGAAAATGCAGATTTACTTCTTACAAAGGACGATATGCTTCACCCCAACAAAGCCCACCTTGTAAACGGTATGGGCGAAGAGCAAACCGTATTCACCGCAGGAGAGGACATTGAAATCTCTGCAAATTACGAAGTAAATGTTGCCGCAGACAACCTTAACTGCGCAATTACCGTTTACGACAGCGAGCAGAAGGAAATTTTCTCTTCCGACAGGCAGGGTAAACAGTTCGTTTTACAAAACAGTGTAGGCAAGCACAAACTGCACGTTGTGCTTCATAGCCCTCAGCTTCTTGCGGGAAATTATTTCATAACGTGTGAAATTTGGAATCCTCAGTCAGGCTTTGTGCGTGGAGTTATGAACAAAAAGCCCTTTGAAATTAAATCCGATACATTTATGGGTACGGGAATAATGTACATTGACTGTACCTGCACAAGTGCGTGAGAATTATGAGTTTTATTAACAAAGTCAGAGGTCTGTTTGAAACTAATGTAATGTTTCGGCAGATAATTGCCAATAATAAAGACCTTCATTTTATTACGGAAGAGCAAACTGCAGAGCTTCAAAAGGTTTTACTTCAAATGATGAAGGATATTCATTTCGTTTGCGAAAAACATTCTTTAACATATTTTCTCGGCGGCGGTTCGTGCCTTGGCGCTGTGCGGAACAAGGGGTTTATTCCGTGGGATGACGACATTGACATTATTATGCCTCGAGAGGATTACGACAAAATCCCTGCCCTTTTAGATGACGAATTTCCAGACAAGTATTTTTCCAAGGAAATACGAATTGACGAAAAATATGACGTAAACTCTATGAAAATCCGTCTTAAAGGCTCAGTTTGCCGTGAACTTTTTGAAAGCGACCCTAAAAACGCAGGAATTTTCATTGACGTATATCCTCTTGAAAATGTTTATGACAATTCGATTGTCCGCAAACTTCACGGCTACACCTGTGAGCTTTTGCTCCTTATTTGCTCGTGCGTAAGGCTTAAAAACAATGCGCCTCATATTAGGCCCTTTATTACAGATAAAAAACAGCTTGCGGTAATTGAGAGAAAGCTCAGGCTCGCAAAGCTTTTATCTTTTTTCTCTTTAAGAAAATGGCTTCTTATTACGGAAAAATTGATGTCTTCCTGCAAAAACAAAAACAGCTCTTTCGTTTCAATTCCATCGGGAAGAAAGCATTATTTCGGTGAAATGCAGCCGAGGAAAACCTTTGAAAAAGCTGTTTTAGCAGATTTTGAAGATACTGAATTTTATATTATGCAAGGCTTTGAATCTTATCTTACGGGGCTTTACGGCGAGGATTATATGACTCCGCCGCCCGAAAACAGCCGCGAACTCCACGCCGTAACAGAATTAAAATTCCCTGAAAATAAATAATGTTAAAAAATAAAATGCGGGAAGAGACACTGAAAAGTATCTCTTCCCGTTTCTGTTTGCATAAAAATATTATTTTTTTAAAAGTTAATAACCAATTTTATCCGTAGTATTTTACGCAACATGCGGCGCCCTCATCGGGAGAAAATTCTGCGCCCCAACCGAGAGCTTCCAGCTTTGATGAATCGAGCGACGAGTTTGACATCAGGTTATATCCCTTTGCCTCAGCATCGTCAGGGTTCTCAAAGGTGACCTTCGTGCCGGCTGCCTTGGCAATGGCTTTGGCAATAGCACTGATGGTGATAATTGAATTTGGATTGGAAATATTATAAGCGTTTCCGTTCTCTCCGTTAATTAACACCGCCAGTATTGCCGACGCACAGTCAAGCGAATAGCAGTACGACCGCAACTGCGTGCCTGCGCTCTTCATTACAATATCCTCACGGTTAACGGCATTGCGAGTGAACTGTGCCGTTGCACGGTTGTCTGAAGGTATAACTGCGGGACCGTAAATGTGACCGGGACGAACAATAACGGTATCTAACCCATATTCCATTCCGTAAGAAACGCAAAGTGTCTCCGCCGCACGCTTTGAACTGGGATAACTCGCGCGCTGATTTAAAATATCAAGAAACCCGTAATCATTTTCAAAAAACGGCTCCATATTGTCCTTCTGACCGTATACTTCGCTGGAAGATAAATATAATACCCTCTTAGCATCTGTCTCTGCCGCTCTCTTTAAAAGATTGTTAAGCCCTATAAAATTGGATGCCATCGTCTCTACCGGCTGGCTTACATAGGCTGCAGGGTTGGCATTGCTTGCACCGTGAATCATATAATCAGCCTTAACTGACAGATTTTCCGCAACCGTAGCGTCATAATATTCAAAAGTATAGTCAGTACCTGCCGCCATGTGTGCAAAGCGCTTTGCAGTACCCTCTTCGCTTCTGCCTGCCAGTACGATTCGTATATTTGCACTCTTTTCTTTGTTAAGATAGTACAAAATATCTACAACGCCCGAGCAAATCAGTCCGGTTCCACCCGTTATCAATACTGTACTGCCGAAAAGCGTTTCGATGCCCTTTATGTGGGGAATAACCCTTGAAACATCGCTCCAATATTCGCCCGTATACTTCATTTATTTAAGCCAACTCTCTTTCTTGGTGTGGAGAAGCACCTCGAACATTTCCAAATCATCTGTGGTGGTAATCTTCAGGTTTTCTTCCGACCCTTTAGAGAAATAAACCGTCTCGCCCAATGCCTGCATCAGTGTGCAAGATGCAGCGGTGTTAGTGATGTTTTGTTTTGCAGCCTCATCGTGTGCCCACAGTAGCTTTTCAAGATTATAGGTGTGGGGGGTCTGTGTACGGTAAAGCTGCTCTCTCGGGATAGATGTTACCGAGGAACTGCCGTTGTCCTCGCTAAAGAAAACTGCCTCTACACAGGGAATTGCGGCAACTGCACTGCCGTGCTGTTTGTAAACGGCAAGGCTGTTTGATATTATTTCACTTGATACCAAACAACGGTTGCCGTCGTGTACCATTACGGTGACATCCTCATCAGTGTTTTCCTTTATCGCCATAAGACCGTTGTGAATCGACTCCTGTCCGCTCGCTCCACCCGGAACAACCCATTTCAGTTTGGTGATATTAAACTGCAATGCATATGCCTTTAAAACATCAATCCAGTTAGGCAGAGTAACGCAAACGATCGCATCAATGCTGGGGTGATTCTGAAATGCCTCCAGCGTGTAGACGATAAGCGGCTTATTATCTACATGGATAAACTGTTTTGGAATATCCTGCCCCATACGGGTGCCGGTGCCTGCTGCTGTTAATAATGCTACTACCATAGTTTTCAACCTCTTTTAAGCGTTAATCAGTTTTTGAATTTCATCGACTGTCCGCTCAGCTGCGTGACCGTCATCAATACTGCCTTTATCTTTCAAAAATGCGTCACAGTCATGAATAAATTTTTCCCCATCAAACGAAAGAATATTCTCTATCAACTCGTCCACATTTGTAGAAGTGGGGAATGGAAGAGCACTTAGCGGGAAGAAAAGTGTCCGTTCATGACTTGCATAATTGTCAACATCGGTTGCGAAAGTAAAGCCGGGCTTACGGCGAAGCATAAACTCACATATCCAACTGGAGTAATCCGTGATGCCGACATCAATGCATAACTGCAGTTCCTGAATATCAGGATAACCGCTGACATTAATGACCGTTTCAGGAAGAGCCAATTTTCCTAAATACTTTTTTGTACGGGAATGAAATCTCGTCAAAATTACCCATTCGCCGCCAAAGCGTTCTTTTAGTGCATCTGTCAGGCGCTCATAGTCAATTAAATAGGGTGACAAATCTTTGTCATCACGGAATGTAGGTGCGTACATACAAAGCTTGGCGTTTTCGGGAATTTCATATTTTTCACGTATGTGGCTTTGTAAAGCTTCAATCTTTTGCTCGTCCTCACAGAACAAAATGTCGTTTCTCGGATGGCCGAACTTCCAGATTGGCGTTTTCTTCCAAAAGTCCTCACGGTAGACCTCATCCTCAAAATCACTGTTGGATATGATGAAATCGGTCATCCTGCCCTCTTTAGCGGCAAGCTTTAACCAGCGCTTATCGTTATTGGCAGATCTGCCGAACTTTTTGATACCCAACGAGCCGTGCCATGTCTCAATCAAATACTGATTGTGCTTTTTGTGATAACGGAGATAAGCGGTGCTGATTCCATTGTCTACAATAACCTTAGCGGAGCAAAGCTCCCTATAAAACTCGTATGAACCACGCTTGACTGTCTTTATCTGAGGGGGAAAATAAAGAGGGCCGGTTCTTGTTCTCTTGTTAACGCCCCACACAAGATGTGCATCTAAGCCACGGTCAATAATCTCCTGACAAATGGCCTTGGGATTACAGTCGTAATTACCTGTAAAATTCAGGAAGATAATCTTCTTTTCATCCACCTTGATAAACAACTTCATAAGTCGAATAAAAAGATTGCGGATACATTTGTCCATGAATCTAAAAACTGTAATAATCAGTCCGCGCCCGAAAACAGCCTTCATAAATTTATGAAAGTACAAAATACCATCATCCTTCCACGCCATAAATCGACAAACTTTTATCAACAGTCATTATACTATGACTAATTATATTTGTCAACGAAAACTGCAATTTGATTATATTCGCTCATTCTTAGTGTTTCCTTGTATAAACGGATAATACAAATCTGAAAAACAGTATACAGAGCCTTACCGAAGCTCAGGTTAAACAAAATGTGGACAAGCACCATAAAGATTCCTGCTCCTTCGAAAACGGAATCTTATGCCGTCAGATATTCAATATTTTAAATTAGTAAAAACCACCTATAAATTTGAATTTTAATAGGTGGTTTATTTGTTATTATCTGTTAGCTTTAAGCTTTGCAAAGAGCTTTATATTTCCCGATTTTACATTTGAAATAAACTTTCCTTCAAGATATGTAAGCCATGTGCTTCGCAATTTCACAGGGAACAGCATAAGCTTCATCATAAGCGAATTTGGTTTTGCATATTTTAAAGCTATGCGTGTAGGCTTGGCGTTTATCATCATTTTAATCTGCGCTTTTTTCTCTTTCACAGTATAGGTGCAAGCCTCGTTCGTTACATTTTCAATACAGCCGATGACACGCTCTATATAACGGCGGTGTATCATTTCACGGCTCTTTTCATCCTCTAAGCCCCAGTATTTGTAAAGAGTGAGCATCCAAACGTGCTCTTCTTCACGCTTTTCATACATTTCGGGTCTGTATTTGGCAGTTTCGCTTTCCTGACGGGCGCGCATAAAGTGGTAATACTTATTTTCCGTTAAAACTACTCTTTCAACGTCTTTAATTACGTCTAAATTAAAGGGGAAATCGTCCCAGAACGTGTTTTTAAAGGTAATGCAGTTATCAATTATATACTCCCTTAAAAACAGCTTGTTCCACGGAGCATAAAGAAGATTTTTGTCAAACATTTTGTAAGCGTAATTGCGAAAATCCTCTTGAGTTTCAAAAACTCTTGACGGCAATGCCTGCTGCTGAGAATAATATTTTGTGTCGCTGAAATAGGTTTCAATGTAATAGCCGGACACAACAAGCTGTGCGTTGTGCTCTTTGGCAAGCGCATACATTTCTTCAAACATATTCGGCTCTGCCCAGTCGTCGGAATCCATAAAATAAAGGTATTCACCGCGAGCTTTCGGAATTGCCGCGTTTCGTGCCGAAGGCGCGCCGCCGTTTTCCTTATGAATTACTGTAATTCGACTGTCTTTTTTGGCGTATTCATCGCAAATTTTACCGCTTCTGTCAGGGCTTCCGTCGTCAACGGCAATAAGCTCCCAATCGCTGAGAGTTTGCGCCAAAACGCTGTCAAGACATTTTCTTATGAACTTTTCAACCTTGTAGACCGGCATTATTACCGAAATTTTTACATCCTTCATATTCAAAACTCTTTATCACAAATTTCAAGTGCTTTTTCTATACACTTGTCCATATCATAATACTTATACATTCCGAGGCGTCCGCCGAAAATAACATTCTTTTTGGTGTTTGCTAACTCTTCATATTTTTTATACAAAGCGTTATTCTGTTCATCGTTAACGGGGTAATAGGGTTCAAGCCCCTGCGACCACTGCTCGGGATATTCTTTTGTAATCACTGTTTTTTCGGTTATTAAGTTGCTGTCGAAATGCTTATGCTCAATTATTCTGGTGTAGGGCACGGTCAAATCGGAAAAATTCATAACCGCCACACCCTGATAATTTTCAGTATCAAGAATTTCCGTTTCAAAACGCAAGCTTCTGTAACTTAAGGCACCGAATTTGTAATCGAAAAATTCATCTATCTGCCCAGTGAATACGCATTTTTCGGCAAGGGATAGAAATTCGTCACGGTTTGAGAAAAAGTCAGTATTTGTGCGAAATTCCGTTCCCTCAAACAGTTTCTCAATAAGCTCGTTGTAGCCGTTCACGGGTATTCCCTGATATTTATCGTTAAAGTAATTGTTATCGTATGTGTAACGGACGGGCAAGCGTTTTATTATGAATGCGGGCAAATCCTTACAGTCCCTGCCCCACTGCTTTTCAGTATAGCCTTTTATGAGCTTCTCGTAAATTTCTCTTCCCACAAGGCTTATTGCCTGCTCTTCAAGGTTTTGAGGTTCGCCCGTAATCTCAGCTCTTTGTAAATCTATTACCGCCTTTGCCTCACTCGGCAACGTTACTGAAAACATCTTTGAAAAGGTGTTCATATTAAAAGGAAGATTATATATCTCGCCCCGAAAATTGCAAACGGGAGAATTTATGAAATTGTTAAACTCGCAAAGCTCATTGACATATTCCCAAACTCTGCAGTTGCTTGTGTGAAAAATATGTGCCCCGTATTTGTGCACGGTTATGCCCTCAATATTTTCACAGTAAATATTTCCGCCGATATGATTTCGCTTTTCAATTACAAAACACTTCTTACCGTGTTTTTTCGCTTCATTGGCAAAAACTGCCGCAAAAAGCCCTGAACCTACAATAAGATAATCGTATTGCTTCATAAAAAACTCCAAAAGCAAGATTATAATTCATCTATAATTGATATATTTTATCATAAATTATTATAATTTTCAATATGTTTATTCATCTTGACGACTTTTTGCAAATATTTGGCGTTTAATTAAAAAAGTATTACAACATTGTAATTGAAAAATATGAAATTATGATATATAATAACCTCACGAAACATAACGAAATCAAAGATTTCTATGTTTCGGAGAACATTGTATCATTCCTGCTTCGCACTTGCGCGCTTCGCTGATATGGTATAATTCTATTAGATAATTTAATTTTTATAAGAAGGGATTATAATGAAAACCAAAAATACAAATCCGCTGCTTCACGCTCTTTTACCCGTTGCAGCCGTAATTATTTACGTTCTTTTAGGATATTTGTTTAAAGCTAAAGGCTGGGCAATAGGCTGGCTTGTCTTTTTACTTATTCCGATAGTTGAATCTGCTGTTTCGGCAGTAAAATCAAAAAATCCTTCCGCATTTTTGTATCCCGTTTTTGTAACTGCCGTCTTTTTAGCCGTGGGTATGATTTTCCACCTTTGGCACCCCACTTGGGTTTTGTTTGTTACAATCCCTGCATTTTATGCAATTTGCGATTATGTAAACAAAAACAGACAGCAAAAAGCGTATGAGAATGCAGAGCAAGACCCCAACATTCCTACTCCGCCCCCCTTTGTACCAACCGGGGAAACCCCGCCCTATACACAATACCCTCAGTATCCGCAAAATGCTTACTATTATCCGCCGAAAAAATCAAACGCTTTGCCCATCATTCTTTCTGTTATTTTTTCAATAACCGCTGTAATTATTGCAGGAATTATTGCAGTATTCTCTTTTCTTAACGGCAGTGTCAACGGATGGTTGAATTTAAACCACAAATATAATAAAGGCGAATATACTGAAATCAGCACCTCTGCCGAGTTTAAAACCGATGACATAAACAGTATTGACATTGAATGGGTAAGCGGAAGCGTAAATGTTGAATATTACGACGGCGAAACCGTTTACGCAGAGGAAAAGGGCGGTAACAACTCGTACCCTATGTACTATAAAATTGAAAACGGTACTCTTAAAATCGAAGAATTTCTTGAGGATAATTGGACGTTCTTCAAGAATATGCCAATAAAAGATTTAACCCTGAAAATTCCGCAAACCTTTAAGGCGAATGAAATTGAAATTTCTGTTGTATCCGCCAACGTTTATGCAAGCGAGCTCAATACTAAAGAACTTGAATTTGAAACAGTAAGCGGTAACGGTGATTTTGAATTTGCTGTTGCCCCAAACAAAATTGACACAGAATCAGTAAGCGGAGACGTAAAAATTACTCTACCCGAAGATGTTTTGGGATACAAAGTTTCAAGAGAATCTGTTTCCGGCTCATTTAGTGCAAGAGATTTTGACAACTCCGAGCGTTACGGTGACGGGTCTGTTGTTATTAAAAGCAGTTCTGTCAGCGGAAATTTAACTTTAACTAAGGCAAACGATAGAACGGTAAAGGCATAATTAAAAATCAAAAGTTAATAAACTTGCAGAAAAAACCGTCGGTTAAACCGACGGTTTTGCTTTTACCATTTTTTATCCGTAGAGGGCAGAGGACAATGCTGTTTTTTGAATGCCGCGCGCAATTCCACATAACAGCCGCATTTCATACAAACACCCGATATGAGATGCTCACATTCCTTGCAGTTCTCAAGGCGCAGGCGGTACGCCCCACTGTCCGTTTTATCCTTTTCGGAAAGTTTAGCTATTCTTGATTGAATATCCTCATAAACGTCTTTTTCTGCGCTCTCACGCAAAAGACAGCGTTTGCATTCGTTCATACGTTTATTTTATTGAGAATTTAACAACACTGCAAGGGGGAATAACCGCCGTAAAGCCGTCAGCAGTTTTCGTGAAATCCGTAAATTCCCTGCAAACTACATTGTTTCCGTTTTCAAAATCATTCTTTGCGTTAATTTCACCGCTGAGTATTTCTGCGCAGATTTCCTTTACGCTGAAATCTGCTATCTGACAGCTTATCTCTGCACTTTCATCGGCGGAAACATTGGTAACAGTTGAACAAATTACTCCGTTTTCGTCAATTGATGCCGATTCCAAAAGCTGAGGATAATTTTTATTATCGTTCTTTGAGCAAAGCTCTTTTGTAGTAATAAACGAGCCGATAAGTGTGTTTTCCTGATGCTGTTTATACATCTTAAACACATGATATGTAGGCGTGAGAACCATTTTTTCGCCTTCGGTAAGTATTACCGCCTGCAAAACGTTAACGGTCTGCGCTATGTTTGCCATCATTATTCTGTCTGCGTGCTTGTTGAAAATATTAAGGGTAAGACCTGCTACAACAGCGTCACGCATAGTGTTTTGCTGATAGAGGAAGCCCGGGTTTGTGCCGGGTTCAACGTCAAACCAAGTGCCCCATTCGTCAATAATTAGCTTTACGTTATGGTCGGGCTTTACGCTGTCCATCATTTTAAGGTGCGTTGTAACAAGCTCTTCCATTTTGTAAGCCTTGCAGACGGTTGAATTGTATTCGTCCAAATCAAACTCCGTAGCAGAGCCCTTGTGCCCCCAGTTGCCCGTCGGAACAGTATAGTAATGGAGCGAAATTCCGTGAGCCTTGTTTTTTACCTTATCCATTACCTGCTTTGTCCAGTGATAATCACTGCCGTTCGGACCGCAGGCAATACGCAAAATGGGCTTGTTGCCGTCATAGTTTCTTACGTATGTATTATATCTTTTAAAAAGACAGCCGTAATATTCGGGGTCCATTTCTCCGCCGCAGCCCCAGCTTTCGTTGCCTACGCCGAAATATTTAACAGTCCACGGCTCTTTGTGGCCGTTTTTTGCGCGAAGCTCCGCCATAGGCGAAACGCCGTCAAAGGTCATATATTCAACCCATTCGTTCATTTCCTCAACAGTGCCTGAGCCTACGTTGCCGTTTATGTATGTATCACAGCCAAGCTGACGGCAAAGCTCAAAATATTCGTGAGTGCCGAAGGAATTATCCTCAACAACTCCGCCCCAATGGGTGTTTATCATCTTTTTTCTGTTTTCCTTAGGGCCTATGCCGTCTTTCCAATGGTATTCGTCCGCAAAGCATCCGCCCGGCCAGCGAAGAACGGGGATACCCATATCCCGAAGTGCGTTAACAACATCACATCTCATTCCGTTTACATTGGGGATTTTTGAGTTTTCACCCACAAAAATTCCGTCATAGATGCACCGACCCAGATGCTCTGCAAAATGACCGTAAATATCTTTGTTGATTTTGCTGATTTTTTGATTTGGATTGATTAAATACTTTTCCATAACTTTAACTCCGAATATTAAAATAGCTGTTTTTTAATTTGAACCGTATCAAATTGGAAGTAATTTTAACATACTTTTTGAATTAGGGCAAGTAAAAATTAAGCGTTTTTTAATTATTTTTTTATTGAAAAAATTTTTTCTTTATGTGCAATAAAAACACCCGCTGAAAAATAAAATCAACGGGTGTTTTTTTCATATTTAAAATTTACGATAAGTCAGTTTTTGCTTGCAAAATCCTGCCATGCAGAGTCCTTTGAAAGCGCTCCGCCGTTTTGGAATTTTGCCTGTGCCGTGGAATCGTTTTTAAGATACGCGTCAAACCACGAAACAACGTAACCCGACACTTTTTCGGGGTTTGTCATGCAGGTAGTATGTACTCCGCCCTTTAAAGACGCATAAACCGCTCTGCCCTTTACAGCATCGTAAGACGGTTTGCACCATTGGGAAGATACAACTACCATATCCGCCGTTCCTGTCAAGAAGAGCGCAGGGGCTTTAAGTCCGTTTGCCTCGTCAGCAGAAGATGCGCCTGCAATAGAAACAATACATTTTATTCTTGAATCTGCCTGTGCGGCATTAACTGAGCTTCTGCCACCCTGCGAATGACCCGTTGCGCCGATTCTGGCAGAATCAACCTTGCCGTAGAAAACGCTGTTTGAATCGCCGTTTTTACCTATGATATAGTCAATAGAGTTAATTTGCGCCGTTCCGTCAGCAGTCATAACACTTGAATCTGCAACGACAATGTATCCGCCCTCTGCGATTTTATTTAAAAGCCCGTCATAAGTAGATGTCGCACAACCCGTTCCGTTTGCCCAGACAACTACGGGGTATTGCTTATTTACCGCTTCCAATGCGGCAGGGTAATAAACCTTTTTATTACCGTCTGTAAAGGATTTAACCCCTGTGGGAACCGGCGTTGTCGAAGGCTCTGCCTTCGTTGTAGACGGAGTGCCTGACGGCGTTTCCTTTTCAGTTGTCGGAGCAGAAGTCGGAGCAACCGTTGAAGGAGTAACATTTGTTGCATCTGACGATTCTACCTGTGATTCAGTCTCAGATGGGTCCGACGGTAAATCTGCGCTGTTATCTTCCGTCGGAGTTTCATTATCAACTGAATTTCCCACCGATTGAGCAGGTTTCTCCGAAGGATTGCCTTTTTTAACAAACATTCCTTTAGCCGCCATTGCGCATACACTTGCTATTGCTATAGCAAGAACAACAACTCCTGCAATTATTCCTATGAATTTACCTTTGTTTTCTTGTATCCACTCGCCCATAAAAATATCCCCCTTTTATCATTTGTAGCTGTTATAAGCATTTGTGATTGCTTTTCTTGCCGTGTCACGCTCGGCAGGGTCAACCTGTGTGATGATTTTGTGCAAGATCGCCGCCGCCTGCTCTTTACTGAATTTATCGCTTTCAAGCAAAATTTCGGTAACGTCAATAGCTTCCTCTGCCGTTACCCATTCACGCTCCGGCTTTATTAAAAAATATGTATTTTTTGATTCGTTGTACGCAACGGCATTTTGAGTTGCATTATCCGATTCGGCAATGTACTCCCTAAGGGCGTTAATGTCCCTTCGTACCGTTCTTACGGAAACGCCAAATTCCTTTGCAAGCTTTTCAATGCTCAGCTCGCTTCCGTCAAGCAGCCTGTCGCTGATACTGAGTACTCTAAAAGTTTTGTCCGGCTTTTTAATCATAAACTTTATCCCCTTTCAATAAGGCGCATAGCGCCGTCATTCAACGTTTCGGTGGGAGACCCAACTCCTACCGAAAAACGGAAGTGGAACCCTCCGCCTACAGAGGCGGGGGACATCTTTCGTTTAGTTATATTGTGTTTGCGGCGGCAGGGGTTTGAAGTGAATTTATCTTTTTTATTACCTGCCTGCCGATTTTTATATGCTCGGTCTTTCTGAAATCGGGATCGCTTGCAATAATTTCGAGGGCGAGCTCCTGCGTTTCGGTAAGGATTTTTGAATCTGTCATTAAATCCGCAATATGAAGCTTTGGAAGCCCGTGCTGGCGTGTTCCGAAAAAGTCACCGGGACCGCGAAGGCGCAAATCTTCATCTGCAATCTTAAAGCCGTCAGTGGTTGAACACATAACGTTCATTCGCCTTACGGTATCTTCGCCTTGAGAATCGGTTACAAGAATACAAGTTGACGTCTGCGTGCCTCTGCCCACTCTGCCCCTTAACTGATGAAGCTGTGAGAGCCCGAAACGCTCTGCATTTTCAATCGCCATTATGACGGCATTGGGAACATCAACACCAACCTCAATAACAACCGTGGAAATGAGTAACTGAATTTTTCCGTTTTTGAAGTCCGCCATTATTTCGTCTTTTTTCTTAGGCGTCATTTTACCGTGCAAAAGCCCCACGCTGTAATCTTTAAAAACCGTATTTTTTACTTTTTCGTAATATTCCTCAACATTTTGAACGCCTGAAACGGCTTCGCTTTCCTCAACAAGGGGGCAAACTATGTACCCTTGAAAGCCTTTGTCAAGATGCGATTTTATATAATCAAACATTCCGCCGCGCTTTTTTGATGAAATTGCATAGGTCACCGTTTTCTGCCTGCCCGGCGGCAGTTCGTCTAAAACCGAAACATCAAGGTCGCCGAACATTATAAGGGCAAGGGTTCGCGGAATAGGCGTTGCGGACATAACGTAAACATGGGGATTTTCGCCCTTTGAACATAACCCCGTTCTCTGTTTTACCCCGAACCGATGCTGTTCGTCGGTAATTACCAAGCCGAGCTTGTCAAATTCAACATCGTCTTGAATGAGCGCGTGAGTACCGATAATTAAGTCAATTTCGCCGTTTTTAAGGCTCTCTTTAATCTGATTTTTTTCGGCTTGTTTTGTACTGCCCGTTAAAAGCTTGCAGTTTATTCCTGACGACTGAAAAAGCTTTGAAAACGTTTCAAAATGCTGAACCGCCAAAACCTCAGTAGGCGCCATTAACGCTGACTGCATTCCGTTTTTAGCGCAAGTGTAAACCAAAGCCGCGGCTACTGCCGTTTTTCCGCTGCCCACGTCGCCCTGCAAAAGTCTGTTCATCTGTTTTCCGCTTTCCATATCAGAAATTGCGGCGTTTACGGCTTTTATTTGAGCGTTTGTGGGCTTAAAGGGAAGAAGTCTAAAAAATTCTCCCGTATAGTCAATTTTTACTTTATTTTCCGTTTTAACGGTTGAGTTTGCGTCTTTTAACCGTAACAAGCTTAACTGCAAAATAAATAATTCGTCAAAAATCAGTCTGTTTCGGGCATTTTGAAGGGCAAGGGAGCTTTCGGGAAAATGAATTTGCCGAATTGCCGTATCAAGAGACACAAGAGAATATTTTTCTAATATATAAGGCGGTAAAATTTCGGGGATTTCGGTTTTATCGGCAAGGACCGCTTCCACTGCCGAGCGAATTTGCCTTGAAGTAATTTTTTGATTTTGGGGGTAAATCGGGAGAATTGATTTTGACTGCTTCACCGAAATAAACATGGGTGAGAGCATTTCCCGTGCCGAGTATTTGCCGAGGGTAATCTTGCCGTAGAAAAGATATTCCTCGCCTGATTTGAGCATTGACGTAATATATTTATTGTTAAAAAACGTAACTGAAACGATACTGTCCCCATCGCTGACAGAGCCTTTGGCAATGAGCATTCCGCCGCGCACTCTCTCGTTTTTCAAAGGATAGAGAAGCGTTCCTTTAATGCAAACGTTTTCACCTATAGGGCAGCGTTCAATGGGCAAAATATTGCTCCAATCCTCATAAGCACGGGGATAAAACCGCAATAATTCGCCTACCGTGGCAACGCCCAGCGAATGAAAATACTGAGCTTTGACCTTGCCCACGCCTTTAACTGTTCCAATGTCAGCCGAAAAGTTCATAAATCGCGCAAGCGACACAGCATTCGCACAAAAAGTCATAAAAATTATCTTTCCGTGCACGGTGCCGTTCCTTTCTTATTATTTTTCACGCTATTTCTCAAACATCAGATTTAACAGAATCAAGCTCAACCCCATAATACAAATCATACGGAAAATGTGAAAAATCACCGTCAAAATTATTTGAGCTGAAAACAGCGCCCGTTCTGAAAGCTATCGGCACAAAGGGATAATTCTCAACGAAGGTTTTATAAAAATCTTCATAAGAAATTTTGCCCGAACGCATATTAAAATAGCTTTTAGCCGTTTTCTCCCCGTCAATTCCGCCTGCAAGAGTACCGTCCTCTGTGAAAAACTCTGACAAATCCATTGAATAGTCAAGCCTTGTTTCACCGATGTACATTTCATAATTTCCCGATGCGATTCTTTCGCTGTAATCGGCAAAGGAAAGGGGCTTTACCTCAATTAAGAAGCCTGCATTATTCAGCGTATCTGCAATTGCATAAGCCGCCGCAACACGGTATTTGTTATCTGCATTAACTATCAGCGAAAATGAAAGTACGAAAGCACCGTTTGTAAGCGCTTTGCCTGAATATCTTGTAAAACCGCTGCGGTCAATAATCTGTTCAGCGCTTTTTTTATCGCCCGAAAGGGAAATTTCAATATCACCGCACTCTTTATAAAGCAATGAGTTTGGATTACACGGCGCTTTGCACGCTATGGCGTGACCTTGATAGCTTTCCTGGGCAATACTTTCCGAATCCAAAAGCACCGCAATGGCAGAGCGGATATTTTTATTAAGCCCGCCAAGATTTCCGTTAAAGCCCAGATAAACCATATTATTTATGTCGGCAGGCAGGAAATTGCCGTGAAGCTGGGTATAATTACAGTCGGACAAATCGTTGAAAAGTATGTCTGTATTGCCTATTTTGTAAGCGTTTGACGATGTCTCGGCAGTATTGACGAAGGTTAACGAAATTGTCGGTTTTGCGCCGTTTGTGCTTACAAGCGTGTTTTCATAAAAATAATATTCACCAAAGCCTATGGGAATGTCAGACTGAAGATCTGCGGTGTTTTCTTTAACGATAGGAAAGGTCAGCTTTAATGCGACTAAGCTGTCTGCAAAATTTGACGTGAATACTACGCTGTTTCCTGAAACTACGGCAGAATCAATGCTTTTAAGGGAGGCGGAATAGGCGTAAGAGTTCTTCGCCAGGTTAAATGAATACACTACGTCGGCAGGAGTAATATTTGCTGCCCCGTGGCACTCAAGTCCGCTTTTTACGGTTACGGTTGCGTTTTTACCGTTAACATTTATTGAGGCGGCAACTAAAGGTTCAGGCTCAAATGACCGCGTAACAGAAAAAAGCGACGAATAAAGCAGCCTTATGAGATAAAGGTTTTCATAGCTTTTTGCAAAAAACGGGTTTATTCCGTCCGTCTCATTAAAGGGCAGGCGTACCGTTGCGGATTTTTCTGTTTGCGTTCCCGTTTGGGTGTTATCTTCACTTTGAATATTTTCTTCGCCTGTGTTGTTCGAAGGTTCGGTTTCAGCCTGTTTGCCGCAGGCACAAAGAAGCAATATTAAAGCGAGGAAAACAGATATAAATTTAAATAATCTATCCATCGTGTCACCTCACCGTTACGGGGCTTGCGCTTAGGCACTTGCCGCTGGCACGGTCAACCGTAAAAATGCACCCTTGGAAAAAACAAGGTGTATCGGCAGGCTCAAACATTGTTGTAAACCCCGTGCAAAATTTTCTTATAATTATTTCTTTCTTTATTCCGATAACTGAATCCTCAGGTCCCGTCATTCCAACATCGGTAATGTACCCTGTGCCGCCTGCAAGCACACAGGCGTCTGAGGTTTGAACGTGGGTATGAGTTCCGAACACGGCGGATACTTTTCCGTCAACAAAATGCCCGAACGCCTTTTTCTCGCTGGTGGCCTCGGCGTGAAAATCCACAAATATTATATTGGTTTCTTTTTTAAGCTCGCCCAAAATTCCGTCTATTACCTTAAACGGACTTTCAAAGCCGTCTGTCCACACAGTACCGAGCAAATTTACAACGCCTATTTTATAAGCGCCTTTATCTATTATTCCGTAGCCTTTGCCGGGAGCGCCTTCACCGTAATTTGCAGGGCGAATAACAGACAACGAATTGTCAATATAATCATAAAACTCCCTGCGGCGAAGAGAATGGTCCCCGCCTGTAATGAAATCTGCGCCGGCGGCAAAAATATTTTCACAGGAGACTTTGAGCATACCGTCGCCGTTGGCGGAATTTTCACCGTTGACAATACACACGTCAATATTATTGTCTTTTTTAAATTTTGGGAGCGTGTTCATTAAAAAATTGCAACCGGGATTTCTTACAACATCCCCTATGCAAAGAACTCTGACAGTTTCAGCCATTTGTGCACCGTTTCTATATCTAAATTTCAGCCCCGAGGCAATGTGCTCGGGGCTTAGTGTTATTTTGCAAAATCTATTGCTCTGCTTTCACGAACAATATTAACCTTTATCTGACCCGGATATTCAAGCTCTTCTTCTATCTTCTTAGCAATATCACGAGCCACAAGAACCATTTTCTCATCAGTTACTGAAACAGGGTCAACCATAATTCTGATTTCTCTGCCTGCCTGAATTGCAAATGATTTTTCAACGCCTTCAAATGAAGAAGCAATTTCTTCAAGCTTTTCAAGACGCTTTATGTAGTTTTGAATGTTTTCACGCCGAGCGCCCGGTCTTGCTGCGGAAATTGCATCCGCCGCCTGTACCAAAACTGCAACTACCGTCTGTGCCTCAATGTCGCCGTGGTGGGCGGCAATAGCGTGAACAACAGCATCGTTTTCTCTATGCTTTTTGGCATATTCAACGCCCAGCTCAATGTGCGTTCCTTCCATTTCATGGTCAAGAGCCTTTCCGATGTCGTGAAGAAGACCTGCACGCTTTGCAGTTTTAACGTCTGCGCCGAGCTCGGCAGCCATAAGACCTGCAATATAAGAAACCTCAAGTGAATGGTTGAGCACGTTTTGACCGTAGCTTGTGCGGTAACGAAGCTTACCGAGAAGCTTTTTAAGCTCAGGGTCAATGTTGTTAACGCCTGCGTCAATAGCGGCGCGGTCGCCCGTCTGCTTAATAGTCATTTCAACCTCGCGGGTTGCCTTTGCATACATTTCTTCAATGCGTGTCGGGTGGATTCTGCCGTCTTGAATAAGCTTTTCAAGAGTAAGCCTTGCAATTTCACGGCGAACAGGGTCAAAGCTTGAAACCGTTATCGCCTCAGGTGTGTCGTCAATAATAAGGTCAACACCCGTAATCTGCTCAAGGGTTCTGATGTTTCTGCCCTCACGGCCGATAATTCTTCCCTTCATTTCGTCGTTGGGAAGATTTACAACGGAAACGGTAGTTTCAGCAGCGTGGTCAGCCGCGCAACGCTGAATTGCCGTTGTGATAATTTCACGGGCAATAGATTCGCTCTCATCGCGGGTTTTCTGCTCATACTCCATAACCTTAAGGGCTTTTTCGCGGACAAGAGACTCTTCAAGCTCTTTGAGAAGAAGTTCTTTTGCCTGCTCTTTCGTGTAGCCGCTTATTCGCTCAAGAATTTCAAGCTGACTTCTTTTAAGCCTTTCAAGCTCTTCGAGCTTACCGTCAGCTTCCTTGTGCTTTTCCGCAAGAGCTTCTTCTTTTTTCTCTATGTTTGCGGATTTCTTATCAAGGGCTTCTTCTTTTTGGTCAATGCGTTTTTCCTGTCTTTGAACCTCTGCACGTCTTTCGCGAATTTCCTTGTCGGCTTCGCTTCTTAACTTGTGTATTTCGTCTTTAGCTTCAAGAATAGATTCTTTTTTCTTGCTCTCGGCAGTTTGAACCGCCTGATTAACAATTCTCAATGCTTCTTCGTTGGCAGAGCCTATCTTTGCCTCAGCAACCTTTTTGCGGTAAAGATTGCCGAAAACAAAGCCCAATGCTCCAAACACAATGGCAGAGGCTACGACAGCGATAATGAATACTACGGGATTCATTGCCGTACCTCCTCTAAATAATAATATTTAATTTCAAATATATCGGAAAAAATGTATTGAAATTATAGTAATAACGGAAAAAGACAGTCCTCTTCCACTATCCATTATATTTTAATAAAAAAACTGTCTTATGTCAAGTTTTATTATTCAAAATATAAAAATTATGTAATATATTGCGATAAATTTCGTTAGTTTGACGAGGAAATATTGAACGCACAAAAAATCGGCAGTCAAAACCGCCGATTTTTAACTTATCTTTGCATTATTCCCAAACGATATTAACTTCTTTAATTTCAATGCCGTTGTTCGTAGGCTGCCATTTTTCGCCTAAAGTTACGTTTTCCCTTTTGCACTGCATTTCAATATTCAAAAGCGATGTGCAGTTATAAAACGCATAATCGCCGATGCTTTTAACAGACGCAGGAACGGTAATTTCCTTTAATGCGCTGCAATAGCCGAAAGCATCTTTTTCGATACTCGTAACGGAAGACGGAAGGCTTATATTTTCAAGGGATGTGCATTTAAAAAATGCTTTTTCCTCAATTTGAACCACCGTTTCGGGAAGAGAAAGAGAATATAGCTTTTCGCACTTGTAAAACGCCTTAGACCTGATTTTTTCTACTCCGTCAGGAACGCTGTATGTTATTCTTTTTACCTCTTCCGTTTTGCCGTCATCAGTCTTTTGCTCTGCCGTTTCAATTCCTTTTGAAAGCGGATAGAAGAGAAGCTCTTTCATATCTTTCGTAAAAAGCACTCCGTCCACCGAGCAGAAATATTTATTTTCAGGGTCAACCGAAAATTCTTTAAGATTTTGGTTATTTTCAAATGCCCAAACGCCGATTTTTTCAACGTTTTTGCCTATGTTGATTTTTTCTGCACTTTCAAGGTTACAGCCTGCAAAATCCGCAATTTCGGTAACAGGCACATTTTCAAATTCATCGGGAATGGTGATTTCGGTAATACCCGTTTTGTTGGGAAGCTCCGTTACAATGGCCTTTCCGTCGGAAATTTTAATTTTAACATCATCGTTACCGAGCCCAAGCTCTTCGCCGCAGCCGCTGAATAAAACAGAAATTACAAAAAGGAGCGCTAAAAATAAAGCTGTTTTCTTTTTCATACTGCCGCCTCCTCTGCTTCTTCGGATTCTTTAAGCCTTGCCTGCAACTCTTCAACACAAATTTCGTATTTTTCTTTGGTGAGGTCATAGAAAATATAAGGCAAGGTGGCAAGAGCCAGCGAGGCTATGGTTGCCCAGCCGTATATTGAAAATACCTTTGTTAAAATTGCAGAGTCGTAAAGAACGTCCCAGTCAGACGTAAAGCCCGAAAGTTTAAGAAGGTATGGGACTATATAGCTTATAACCATTGACACGGGATTTAAGAACCAAGTAAACAAGCCTGACATTGAATCCGCACGCTCGCCGTATTTCCATTGGTGATAAATCTGCACGTCTGCGCCGAAGCCGGAGTTTACTCCGTCAACTACGGGTGAAATAGTGTTTTTAAGGGTCAGCGCTATCAGGAACACATAGATATTCCCCATTTTTACTGCAAGCACAATGCCAAGCGTCATTAAAATAATCGCTGCACGGGAGACAAGCAATATATTTCTCTTCTCAAATTTTCTTGTAAGCACAGGGCAGGCAAGGTTTCCGAGGGTCATTCCGAGTACGACAATATTTGCCGCCACGCCTGAGAACCATTCCATACGCAGTGAATAAATGAACCACCAGGAAAGAAGGTTACCGATATGCCATTGGTACTGACCGAGCACGTTTGAAATGTTGATTATCCAAAAATATTTGTTTTTCAGTACGTTTTTAGCACCTTTAAAGAATGTAACCTTCGCTCTTTTTTCAATAGGCGCTTCAATAACTCTTTCTTTGCATTTGACTACCGCCAATGACACAAATGCTCCGAGGAATGCAAAAACAGGAACGAACACCTTATAGGTTTTAAGATTAAGATAGCCGCCCGTAACGGAAATGAGCATCGGCAGGAATAAACCGATTATCGATGGGAAAAATCCGGTAATAATCGGCACTATTGAATAAAGCCGCTGACGCTCCTGTGAATTTGGCGTCATAAATGCAACAAGTCCGCCTACGTTTATCCAGTTCTGATAGAAAAAGTTTAACAGCGAAAATGCAAAATTTAAAACGATAAGCCTTTTGGTATAGCTCATTTCAAGAAGCGGTAAATACGGAATAATCGACATAATTATTGCCGACGGAAATCCGCAAATGAGAAGAATGGGTTTAAGTCTTCCGTATTTTGCGCTGAAAGCACGCCTTATGACCCAAGTCAAATAATTTGTAAGACCGGCTATCAGCAAATTGTTGCCCACCAACTGCGGAAAGCCTTTAATTATAAATTCAAAGCCCTGCGACGGAATAAAATAACAGCAAATGCCCACAATTATTTCCGCTGAATATGCAATATGCGCAAAAACTTTCATTTTCGGCGATAGCCTGCCGTGATTTTCATAAATGAGAACGCCTATGGGGTTAAAGAAAATGAGCGCATAGCCTATGACCGTACCCATAATTCCGATAATGGTAAAATCGAGATTCGAAATCCCCATTATTGAACCCGTAAAATAAGTTGCCGCAAAGGTCATTATGGCGGAAAACGTCATAAAAATATATGTTCCGCCCTGCATTGCCGTGTACGCAACCATTTCGGAAAGTGAAAGGTATTCCCCCTCGTTGGGAGTTTTCCAATAACGCTTAATGTAGGCAGGCGCACCCTTTACCTTTGCCTTGATTTCCCCAATATTCATATTTTTCCCCTTGTATACTTTTTATCTGTTAAAACAACAAAGGCGGAATTAACCGCCCCGTTACATTACTCTTGCCCGTTCAGGATGGCAAAGTTTTCTTTGTTTGATTTATAAAGATTTTTATATACCTTGAAGTTGCGGTCATAAACTGCCTTGTGCGCAAAGTTCGGTTTAAAGGTTTTTGATGCAGGAATAAACTTTTTGGCGTCTGTAATGTCGCCGATTATCCCTGTGCCGACCGCAATAACGATAGCCGCACCGACTGCGCCGATATTCTGCGGACTGTCAACAGTTTCAACCGTTCTGCCTGTGCAGTCTGCCAAAATCTGGCAGGTAATATCGGAAAGAGCGCCGCCGCCTACGAATCTTATGGTGTTTGACGTTTTTATTTTCTTATCCTCTGTTTCTAAGAACCAGCGAAGGTGGAAGCAAACGCCCTCGTACACGGCACGGATCATTTCTGACTTGCCTGTATCAAGGCTTATATTGAAGAACATACCTCTTGAATTGGGGTCTTCAAAGGGGCAACGGTTGCCGTGAAGCCACGGAGTGAAAATAACGCCGTTTGAGCCTGCAGGAACCTCGCTTATTACTGCCGCCATATACTCGAAAAGGTTTGTATATACGGTTTCCATATCTCCCTTTGAGCGCTTAAGGTTGTGGCTCTTATCCAGATAAACGTCAATTTCGTCAAGGGCTAAGTGGTCCTTAACCCACTCAACGCACTTGCCTGCCGTTTCAAGCTCTGCAAAGTAGTTGTAATACCCGTCCTTTGCGCCAACAATAGCCGCAATCATTGAGCTTGTATCTACAATAGACTTGTCAACAACCGTTGAAGCCCAGCCTGACGTGCCCTGATAAATATGAGTATCGCCAAGCTCAACCGCGCCTGCACCTACGCCGATAAGGGAAGCGTCACCGCCGCCGCCGAATACTGCCGTACCTTTGGCCAGGCCCAATTCCTCAGCGGCCTTTTCGGTAAGCTCGCCTACTTTGTCGGTAGACTTCACGATTTTTGCAAGGTGCTTCATATCAACACCGAGCATATCGCACATTTCCTTGCTCCAGGTCTTCTTTTTAATATCGTAAATCATTGTTGAGAATGCGGAATCGTGAGTCATAACAAACTCGCCCGTCATTCTTGCAATAAGATATTCCTTAACGTCAAGCCATTTATGTACCTTTTTAAAGTTTTCGGGCTCATTTTTCTGAGTCCACTTATATTTCCAGATAGGGTCTTTTACGGAAAGAGGCGCCGCACCCGTGTACATAAGGGATTTTACAACCTTAACCGCGTTACCGCCTGCAATCTGAACGCCGCCGCCCATTCCGTCCTTAAGCTCCTGCGTTGCGCGCTGGTCCATATAGCTGAATGCTCTGCGCACTGCATTAGCGTCTTTATCAACAAGAACAACGCCCTGCATTTGCGAGCAGAATGAAATGCCCGAAATGTCTTCCTTTTTGATTTTTGACTTCTTCATAACGATGTTTGTGCTGTTGCGCATTGCAGCCCACCATTCTTCAGGGTCCTGCTCTGCACCGCCGGCGGGCATAACGTAAAGCTTATAGCCTTCGCTTGCCGCCGCAAGAAGCTCTATTGTGTCGGAAATTGAAAAAATACAGGTTTTAACACCCGTTGTGCCTATATCATAGGCGATTACATACTTTGGCTCTGACATTTCATACTCTCCCTTATATTATAAATTAAACCCTTAGCGCAGATTTTATAAATTTAAGAACTTCGCGAATTATAAACTCGTCTTTATCTATTGCGTCATCTCCGCAATAGAGCTTAAAACGCTGAATATAATAATCGTTCGCAAATGAAAATTGCAACGACATAAATAAATCGTCAATCAAAAACGCGGCTACCTTTGGGTCAATGTCCTTGCGTATCTCTCCGTTTGCCTGCCCCTCAATAATAGCTTGAGTGTAAATTTCAGCGGTAATCTGCTCCATTTCCTTAGCAAACTGACTTGCAAGCTTTTTGTCGTTTATAGATGTCATTGAATTGTAAAGGTTTATTAAAACTCCGTCTTCCCGTGAAACGGATATGATTTCACGGAGAATTTTCTCAACCTTTATCATTACGTCTTCGTTGGTTTTGGCAAGACCTAACAAAAGATTTTCAATACGGACAATGCTCTCGTCAATTATTGTCAAAAACAGATCCTGCTTGTTTTCAAAATACTTGTAAATTGCACCTACACTAATATTTGCTTTAGCCGCAATACTGCTGACAGAGGCGTCGTGATACCCTTTTTTTGCAAATTCCTTAGTTGCCGCATCAATTACCCTTGCACGCTTTTCGGGCGGAATATTGTCAAATGTCGGTTTATGATGCATTTTGAGGTCCATACAATCACCTCGCAGAACTTTATCTTAATAATTTTATCATATCACAATATTTTAGTAAAGTATCTTTTTATATAATGATTTAGCTCGTCTTTTGTTAAATATTCCGTAAGACAGCCCACGCCTGTTACGCACTTTCCGCCTGTAATATTACCCATAAGAATACATTTACGGAAATCCTCGCCGTTATAAAGCCCCGTAATAAACCCTGCAAGAAAGGCATCCCCTGCGCCCGTTGCATCGACACACGAAAACTCTTCAATTTCGGGCACGACAAAATAATCGCCGTCAAAGCCTGCACAGCCCTCACGCCCTAACTTTACTATGGGTTTTTCAAAATAATCTCGGAGAAAATCGAGGGCTTTTTTGTAATCTCTTGTTCCCGTAATTTTTTCCGTTTCATCAATGTTCGGAGTGTAATAATCGGCAATCTTTATGTAGTCGCGCAAATTGTCTATTGACATATCCTCGGAATAGCCCGTGTCCAGCACTAAAACGGTTCCGTCTTTTTTAAGCTGTTCGTAAACGGGCAGGATTTTCTCCTGCATTGCAACGATTTTTGCGCCTTTTAATACCCCGTAAATTTCTTCCAGCGTTTCGTCGCTGTAATTTTCCGTTCCGCCGTAGGACACAAAGGTTCTGTCCCTTTCGGTGATAATCGCCGAGGTAATGTTAAGGGGATAAGAATTGCTTTTAAAGGGCACATATTCAACGCCGTATTTCGAAAGCTCGCCCCTTGCGAAATCGGAAAACATATCGTCTCCTAAAAATGTGCCAAGCTTTGCGGGAACGCCCAGCCTTGCGCAGTTTATCATGGTAGCGGGCAGTCCGCCGCCCAAACACACCTTAAAATCCTTTGAATATATCTCTTCTCCCTCGTTTGGAATGCGTGGCATACCTGCAAAAAGCAAATCGCAATTCAGTTTTCCGAACGCCGCAACAAAATCTTTCATATCCATTCTCCGAAATAATCAATATTGAGTTCTCCGTATTTTTCCGTGAGCTTTTCCGCCGCTTCTCTGTTGTGTACCAGCGGATGAACCGTCAATGCTTCTACCGCCGACTGTCTGTCATGCAGACGGATTGCCTTTGACGCCAATCTTTCATATTCTTTAACAGCTAAAATCAGCTCTTTATTTTCTTCTGAAACGATTTTCGGTGAAAGCGGTACTGCCTCCCCGTCTATTATCTTACAGGATATTTCAACCGTATCCGTTTCGCAAAGGAAATCGAGCGCCTTATTTTTATTCGGCACGCAGGCAATAACCGTTTTTTCGGTTTTGTGAATGAGTGCGTCGATTATTCCGAGAGCTACGCCTGCATAACCGCCGTCATCGGGAGCGTAAATGTCAAATTTATATTTTTTGTCACGCGTTTCGCCCGTTTCGCTTGCCATATAGGAGTTTTCACGCATACCGTAGTAATGCTCAAAAATTTCCAACGCCTTTTCAAAATCGTGCTCAACGTTAATATTTTTAAGCGCCGCCGTCATTTCACGGTTGATTTTTTCTATCTGCTCGCCCCGTGTCATTGGCGCATTCAAAATGTTTTGAACGGCATTTTGCGGCTCATAAAAATAGTAAAGATATTCATTTGGTATAAACTGCTTCTTGAGCAAATCCTCTTTGTTAAAATATCTTAAATCGGTTTGTTTGTAAGCATTATCACTTTCCAAAAGTTTTGGAACAACATTTTCTCCGTTTGAGATTATTTCATTAAAAAACGAAAGGTGGTTAAGCCCGTAGCAAAAAGCCTCCGTAGAGCCTAAAGGCAAGCCCAAAAACTCTTCAAAGGAACGAAGCATTCCCGAGGGCGCATCGCATATACCGAAGGTGAAATCATAGCCCATATCACGAAGAGTTTGCGATACTACCCCTGCAGGATTGGTAAAATTGAAAACCTTGCAGTGAGGCTTTGCATATTTTTTAACGTATTCGCAATACTGCGAAAGAGCCGGAATACTGCGCATTGCAAAGGAAAAGCCTGCCGCGCCCGTTGTTTCCTGCCCCAAATAGCCCATATCAAGAGCAATTCGCTCGTCTCGGCACCGCATTTTGTCGCCGCCTGCACGGATTGTGGTTATTACATAGTCCGCACCGCTTACGGCTTCTATGGGGTCCTCCGTCAAAGAAAATTTCATATGGGGCGCAAGCCTTTTTGCAACCTCAGAAGCCATTTTGCCGTAAATATTCAGTTTTTCGGAATCGTTGTCCATAAAGACAAGCTCCGTTATATTTAAATCCCTTGCTCTGTTGGCTATGCTTTTTGCCAAAAACATTGAGCGGACCCCACCGCCGCCGATTACCGCTACTTTCAGTCGCTCGGCGACACCGCAGTCGCACAAAGTGTTGCAGAAAAACTGCTTTTTATGCACGGTATCGTTCCTTTCGTTGTGTTTTTACAATACTTTTCCTATATTGCTGTTGCCGTTTTTAACGTTGAATTTAAGCTGTTTTTCCACTCCGTCCTCGGAAAATTCAAGCAGCATAACGTCACGGCTCACATACTCTGCCATTTTAATTTTATAGTCCTTATCCTTAAAGAAATCCTTTAAATAAGCGACTGTTTGTTCATCGTAATCGCCTGCGTTGTCGGAAACAAAAAGAACATTTCCGCAAACTGCATTGATTTTGCCCAAAAGCAGTTTTTGCTGTAAATTGAATTTAATATTTGTGTTGCGCAGGAAGAAAACATCGGGGTCGCTTGTGAATGCTCTGCCGTCAAGATGACTGCGGAAAATTGCGTTGTTGATTGCGTTCTGGCATGACGGAAGCTCACAGTTCAAGCCGAGTTTATTATAAAACGGCTCTACAAAATTCTTGTTTGCGTCACAGCCTATTCTGCAAGCGTCAAATATGCCGATGCAAGCGCCGAGAGGTACACCGCAGCCGAGAATGAGCTTATCGCCCACAAGCTCACGGAGCAAATCCACTGCATCGCACATTATTTCGCCTCTTGATTTCCCGTTTCGGGGTTGCATACACTGTGAATAAAGGAAATCCAGCTTCACCATATCATAACCCCAGCTGTTCAGATATGTGTCAAATACAGTTTTAAGGTAAGCCTTAAATTCTTCATTGTAAATATCAAAGGTATAAGCGCCGCCCCAGCCCGGGCATCCTAAGAGCGGTTTGCCCGTTTCGTTATCACGAATTACCCAATCGGGGTGAGCAGCCAAAATAGCAGAGCTTCTCTGTGCGTTAAAGGGAGCCAGCCAAATTCCTGCTTTATAGCCTTTTTCGTGGATTTTATCTGCAATATATTTCATTCCGTTGGGGAATTTTTCGGCATCCACCCGAAGCCAATCACCCACAGCAGATTCATAGCCGTCGTCAATTTGGAAAATGTTAACCTCTTCACTGGCTCTGTCCATTCCGTTAAGGTCACGCAGGATTATTTGCTCGTTGATTTTTTGGAAATAGTTGTACCAAGAGGTATAGCCTGCCAAGTGCCTTTCTCTCGGCTTTTTGCAACCTACAAATCCGAAGAAATAACCGTCCATTACACTGTCAAAATCACCCGTAAGCTCGATTATGTCAAAGACCTCGTAAGTTTCGCCGGATTTCAGAGAAACTCCCTCAATATCCTTATAAATTTTGAAGGTGTTTTTGTTCATATCGGCTTCAAAAACCGTAAAGCCTTTTCTTTCGGATTTTGAGCCGTAAAGGGTTATGCCCCTTTGCCCACGCTTTCTGAAATAGCAATATGTATAAGAATGGAATACGCCTGTTTCGCCGTAGGAAGCAAATTTATAATCCCCCGTGACAGACGCTAAATCCTCTGTAAATTTTGAAATTTTACTAAACTTAATTATGCCGTGAAGATAATCGCTTTGGCAAAATTCCCTTGACGTAGTCCAGGACTGATAGCCGTTAGCGTAGAATAAATCGTCAAAGCCGTATTCACGCTCAGCCGTCAGTGAAATTGAACGGAAGGTAAAATCCGTAAGAGCGGTAACCGTTCCTTTTATTTTTCCGTCGCTTTCAGAAAAATCAAATACGAAATCTTCATTCTCAAAAGTGCTGTGACCGCTAATTGCGCCTTCTTTGCTGATTTCAGCGTAAAATTTATACATAATGCCACCCCATTTAGTTTTTTGTAAGTTTACAATTGTTATTTTATCATACGGACAAATTTTTTCAACGTAGAACGGGGGACAAAGCCCCCGTTTTATAAATCAGTTTTACTTCTTATTCCTGCGGAATTTCTTCCTCTTCTTTTTTGCGCTTTACAGCAAACGCCGTTACGCCTGTAACCGCCGCAACCGAAGCCGCAACTGCTGCCACCGTTACCGCTTTTTTAGCTGTAAATATATTATTTGTGCCGACTGCTGTGTTGGGCGTGTTCGGGTCACCCACGTTGCTCGGATTTTCGGCATCTGTCGGAGCCTCGGGGTTTGCGGGATTCGTAGGCTCGTTATCGGGTGTTGACGGGTTGTGAGAATTTACAATTTCTTCGTTTTCATAGTCGAGGATTGCGCCGCCGGTGTTTCCTGTTGTATCCGTCGGGTCAAAGGCGGCAGTCTGCATAACCATTTTGCAAATGCCGTAGGTGCTGTTTCTGAGCGCCTGACCGAAGCCTACGGGGTCTTTTTGATATGTTGATTTAAGATTTATCCGGAACTGAATCTTTTCTGCAAAATACCAAAGCGATGTAAGAAGGGCATCGTTGCCTGCGTAAATTGCAAGAACAGGGTCCATATATCCGCTGCCCGTAACATTGATGTAAGCGTCTGTTACAATAAATCCGTCATATCCCCATTCTTCGCAAAGAAGATCTGTAACGAGAGTTTTGTAACCGCTGCACCAGTACGGCCCTATGCGGTTATATGCCGTCATAATGCCCTTTGCGTGACCCTCTTTTACTGCTATTTCAAAGGGGCGAAGGTAAAGCTCACGAAGTGCTTGCTCTGAAAGCCAAGTGAAAATGCCGTATGAAAGCTTATTCGTTTCCTGCTCGTCGCAAACGAAATGCTTAACCGTAGGAATTATGCCCTTTGACTGTGCACCTCTGATAACAGCGGCAGCCATTTTACCCGAAAGAAGCGGATCCTCTGAAAAATACTCAAAGTTTCTGCCGCCGCAAGGGTGACGGTGAAGGTTACAACCGGGTGCATACCAAACGTGAACGCCGAGATCCCACGCTTGCTGACCCATAACCTCGCCGTATTCCTCTGCCAGCGCATCGTTCCACGTTGCCGCAATAACTGTTTCAGCAGGGAAGCCAAGACCTACCTCGCTGTAAAGAAGCCCGCCGTCGCCCTTAACTGCGCCGGGGCCGTCATTGTCAACGGTAGCGGGAAGCCCGAGGCGTTCAACCGCTGCAGTTTTGTAACCGCTCTCGCAAATGAGGTCGATCATTTCCTGAAGCGTGAATTGGTCAAGATAAGCGTCCCAAAGGGATTCGTCTGCATAAACGTCTGCAAGCTTAATAACGCCTGATTCATAATTTACGCCTGTTTTGGGAACCTCGCCCTCAATGGCGTCAGGTCTTACATCGCAGTTCAAAACCTCATCAGGTGCAACGTAATTTGTAGGAGCAAGGGGCATAGTATCCGTGCCTGCTCTTGAAAGAAGCGGGAAATCCCCTCGAATATCGCCGAAAAGATTTTTGATTTCCTTACCTGTTACATCGTCTGTCTTGTAAACCTTTGTCGATGTGGCTTTAAAGTTATATACTGCCTCAAAATCACGGCAGGAATGGCCGATTTTTATTTCATAATTGCCTTTTTCAAGAACATAAGCCTGTTCCTTTTCGGAATAAGACGACATATCTCTCTTAGCAAAGGTTACAGTTACCGTTTCGCTCTTTCCGGGAGCAAGCTCGCCCGTTTTTGCATATCCTGCAAGCTCAACGGCGCTCTTTTCTATTCCGCCTTTGGTGTACGGTGCTGAGAAATAAACCTCAACCACATCTTTGCCTGCAACTGAGCCTGTGTTTGTAACCTTAACCTTTACGGTAATATTATCTCCCGCATCCGAATAGCTTACGGGCTCCCAGTCAAATGTGGTATATGAAAGACCGTATCCGAAGGGGTACATTACCTTTTCGGGTGCAAAGGTTTCAAAATATCTGTAGCCCAAATAAATATCTTCAGCGTAATTTACAAAGCTCTTAACTAAAGTGTTTTTGTATTTGAATGAGCCGAAGTTGGGAGTTGTGGGGTAATCCTCAATTTTATAAGCTATTGAATCGGGAAGCTTGCCCGACGGGTTAATGTCGCCCGAAATAATCTTTGCTACGGAATCAAAGCCAACCTCACCCGTAAGCCAGGTAAGAAGAACAGCTTTAATGCTGGGGTAGTCCTCAATCCAATCCATTTCGTAAATGTTTGAGCTGTTGAAAATTACAATAACGTTGGAAAACTCATGGCAAACCTTATCAAGCAACGCTCTTTCAGTATCCGAAAGGCGAAGATCGTCTGCGGAAAGGTCTGACATTTCGCTGCCCGCCTTGCCGAACGATATTATTGCGGTATCTGAAAAGCTCTTTGCGCTGTCAAATACGCTTTGGTCAATATTTTCAACGGGATACTCGTCAATAGAAGAGCCGAGAAGACCTGCTACCATACTTATAAGCGGATTGTCAAAGCTTGACGACGTTTTATCTGCAATGTAGCTCTTATAAACATCATAAACCGTGCTGTTGTATTCAATTCCTGCGGCAGTAAGACCTGCAAAAAGGTCGATAGCTTCGTTGGCTTCAATGCTGCCGCTTCCTCCGCCGCCTAAATTAGGATTGTATGACGTAATACCGAAAACGCTTACTTTTTTGTTTGCAAGGGGCAAAAGACCGTCTTTGTTTTCAACTAAGACTGTGCCCTCAGCCTGAATTTGCTTAGCAATTCTTAATGCGTCTTCTTTTGTGCCGTCTGCTATCATATCGGAAACGGCAAACGTTCCGACAGCGGCAGAAACAGCCAAAACAAGCGCAAGAATAAGCGCAATAGCCTTTCTCATATGTTTTTTCATAACATAACCCTCCAAATAAATTTACATTTTATATTAACATTATTTTCTTGCTTTGTAAATTGATGAAACGTTCAAACTCAAATCCTTTATTTCGTCATAATTGCTATCAAACACTGAGTTGTAGCATTTGCACTATTCTTTGACGCTTTATTCTACTTCTGCGTCAATAGAAAAACATACGGAAAAGTGGTATTGTAAAATAGAAATATTGTATATTGAAAGGTGATGGTTATGTCAGAAAGCGTAATAACAACCTCTAATACTCAAAAGTATGTTAAAAAGCCTGAATTTGTTATGTATGTTGCATCGGTTTTCTTCTACACAATGATGACAGGTATGATAGGTAATTACAGAAGTATTTATCTGTCCGATGTATTGCAGATACACAAAGATTATATTTCTCTTTTCAACAGTATTCTTCCTGTTGCAGGATTTATTATTAACTTCTTTATTTCAATGTATATTGACGGCAGAAAGCCCTCAAAGTCGGGCAAATTCCGTCCGCTTATAACGTTCGCAACCGTCCCGGCAGGCATTCTTTTAGTGCTCAGCTTCGTAGCGCCGAGCTTCCTGAAAGGAAATGCGCTTTTTGCATATCTTTTAATCGTTGCTCTCGGCTGGGCAATAGCAACTAACTTCTGCGGTTGTCTTAATATGGTTGCAAACCTTATGACCCCCAATCTTAAAGAGCGTGACAGCGTTATTTCCTTCAGAAGCATTTCCTCAGCGGTCGGCAACTCCGCGCCCTTGGTTGTAATTCTTGTGCTTGATGAAATCTGGAAAAACAACCTTGCATTACAGTACATTGTGGGTGCAGGTCTTTGCAGTGCCTGCGGAATAATCTCAATGCTTTTAGCTATGAAGCTTCTGAAAGAGAGAGTTGTATGTTCCCAGACAAGAAAAAATCCCATTATCGGTATTCTTGACGTTCTTTCGAATAAGTACGCTTGGGCAATTATTATTTCAGATTTTGTTAAAACCTTCAGAAACATTGCAACCTATATGGGCATCTATATGGCAGTTGCACTTTTGGGAAGCCCTTCAAAATTCCTTTTGTTCGGTCTTCCCACGGGAATCGGCACAGCGGTTGGTATGCTTGTTATTAACTTCCTTTTAAAGAAATTCAACTCCCGTGTTCTTTACATTGCCAGCGGTATTTACTCGGTAATTATCAATACTCTTGCATTCGCTGTCGGTTATATCTATTTCAAACATGAAAGCGGAATTTTGCAGATAGTATTCGTTATTGCACTGTTCCTTATAGGTCTTCAGTTCGGCGCATCTAACCTTCTTCCCACAATGTTCCAGGCTGATGTTCTTGAATCTCTTGAACTTCAAACGAAGGGTAAACGCCTTGACGCATCTCTTCCCTTCGTTCTCGGCATAGGCACGACTATCAGCGGTGCTGTTGCCGGTTGGATTGCTCCGCAAATTCTATTCGACGAAGGCTCGCTCATAGGTTATATCCGCCCGTTGGAAACTGCCGAAGGTTTGCTTTATCAGCCTCAGTCCTTTGAAACTAAAGTGGCGCTTCTTTTCTTCTACACGATTTTCCACGGTATAATGATGTTCCTTGCAGGCGTTCCGTTCTTCTTCTACAAGCTCACAGGGCAGACAAAAGAAGATATTCACAACGCAGTTTTGAAACAGCGTGAAAATTTATAAAATTTAAAAATAAAATAAAGGAAAAATTAAACCGACTGAGTGTTCAGTCGGTTTTTTGTATTTATAAAATCAGTCTTGACGGTAAGTCGACAGGAAATCCGCAATTGAGTTTGTTGCTTCCTTTAAAACCTCAATCCTCGGCAAATATACTATACGGAAGTGATCCGGCTCATGCCAATTAAATCCGCCGC
>JAFLUN010000010.1:0-1154 GCA_022508785.1 Oscillospiraceae bacterium | reverse complement strand
CTCGGCAAATATACTATACGGAAGTGATCCGGCTCATGCCAATTAAATCCGCCGCCGTGAATTATCAGTATTTTCTTCTGCCTAAGCAAATCAAAGGCAAACTGCTCGTCATTGTGAATATTAAACTTTTTCGTGTCGATTTTCGGGAAAATATAAAACGCCGCTTTCGGCTTTACCGCCGTAATACCGGGAATGTCCTTGAGCGCATTGTAAATATACTCTCTCTGCTCATAAACTCTGCCGCCGGGAACGATATAATTATTAACACTCTGGTAACCGCCCAACGCCGTCTGAACTATTGACTGAGCCGGCACGTTTGAGCAAAGGCGCATATTTGACAGCATATTAAGCCCTTCAATGTAATCTTTTGCGGCGCTCTTTTCTCCGCTGAGTATCATCCAGCCGATTCTGTAGCCCGCAATCATATGCGACTTTGAAAGTCCGCTGAACGTAACGCAAAAAACGTCGGGAGCAAGCGAAGCTATTGAAACGTGCTCTTCCCCATCCATTACAAGACGGTCATAAATTTCATCGGAATAAATTATTAAATCGTTTTCTCTTGCAATTTGCACGATTTGCCGGAGCAGCTCTTTTGGATAAAGCGCACCCGTGGGGTTATTGGGGTTTATAATTACAATAGCCTTTGTTCTGTCGGTTATTTTTTTCTTAATGTCGTCAATGTCCGGGTACCACTCGGCGCTTTCATCACAAATATAATGAACCGCCGTGCCGCCTGCAAGCGTAACGCACGCCGTCCACAACGGATAATCGGGAGACGGCACAAGAACCTCGTCGCCGCTGTCAAGCAGAGCGGACATACTTAAATTTATAAGCTCGCTTACTCCGTTGCCCGTGAAAATATCGTTAACGGACACATTCGGAATATTTTTATTCTGCGCATATTGCATTATGGCTTTTCTTGCAGAAAAAAGCCCCTTTGCGTCTGAATACCCCTCGCACTCACTGAGCTGGCGCTGCATATCGAATATAATTTCATCAGGTGTGCGGAAGCCGAAGGGCGCAGGATTGCCTATGTTAAGCTTTAGAATATTCATTCCACGGCTTTCCATTCTTGCCGCCTCGTCCACAACGGGACCTCTTACGTCATAAAGAACATTATCTAATTTTGCAGACTTTTTAAATTCACGCATAAA
>JAFLUN010000001.1:74862-80352 GCA_022508785.1 Oscillospiraceae bacterium | reverse complement strand
CTCTGCCTTACGGCATACCGGCAAAGATGGACGAAATTTTATCATTACGCTTATGCTTATGATAAAATAAACGAGAACATATATTTGTTCTTTTTCAATTCAGTTTGGAGGACTGTTTAAATGGCGTTAACACTCAACGACAAATATGTTAAAGAATTTGTCAGTGCAGAAGAACTTAATTCACTTTCCGATAAGGTTCTCAGCGCACACAATCAAATCGTAAACAAAAACGGTGCAGGCAGCGACTTTTTAGGCTGGGTCGATTTACCTGTGAATTTCGATAAAGAAGAATTTGAAAGAATTAAAAAAGCAGCCGAGAAAATTCAGAGCGATTCGAAAGCACTGGTAGTAATCGGCATCGGCGGCAGTTACCTTGGCGCACGCGCCGCTATTGAGTTTTGCAAATCACAGAATTACAATCTTTTAAATAAAGATACTCCCAATATCTATTTCAGCGGTAATTCGATAAGCGGTAATTCTCTTTACGAATTAGTTGATTTAGTAAAGGATACGGATTTTTCAATAAATGTTATTTCAAAATCGGGCACAACAACAGAGCCTGCTATTGCTTTCAGAATTTTCCGTGAGCTTCTCGTTGAAAAGTACGGCGAAGAGGAAGCCGCTAAAAGAATTTATGTTACTACCGACAAATGCAAGGGCACTTTAAAAGAATTGTCAGACGAAATCGGTTATGAAACCTTCGTAGTTCCCGATGATGTCGGCGGCAGATATTCCGTTCTTACTGCAGTCGGTCTTCTTCCCATTGCCGTTGCAGGTATTGACATTGACGGTATGATGAAAGGCGCCCAGGACGCAAGAGAAAATTATTCTGTTTGCGACCTTCAAAATAACGACTGTTATAAATATGCGGCTCTTCGTAATTGCCTTTATTCTAAAGGCAAGTCAGTTGAAATGATGGTTTCTTACGAGCCGGATTACACCATGATGAACGAGTGGTTTAAGCAGCTTTACGGCGAGAGTGAGGGCAAGGACGGAAAGGGCATTTTCCCGTCATCGGTTATTTGCTCAACAGACCTTCACTCGATGGGTCAGTACATTCAGGACGGCGAGCGTTTACTCTTTGAAACGTCAGTTGTATTTAAAGAGCCGAAGCACAATATCACCATTAAAGAGGAAGAGCGCAATGCCGACGGGCTTAATTTCCTTGCAGGCAAAACGATGGATTTTGTTAACCGCAAGGCATATGAAGGCACAATTTTAGCTCACGTTGACGGCGGCGTTCCCAACATTTGCATTGAGCTTGACCGTATGGACGCTTACAATTTCGGCTATCTCGTTTATTTCCTTGAGAAAGCTTGCGCAATTTCGGGTTACATTCTCGGCGTAAATCCCTTTAACCAGCCGGGCGTTGAGAGCTATAAGAAAAATATGTTTGCTCTTCTCGGCAAACCGGGTTATGAAGCACAGCAGGCAGAGCTCCTTGAAAGGCTCAGTAAGTAAAATTATTTTTGGCATTTGCCCGCCTTCTCGGCGGTATTATAAAATACATAGGAGGAGATAATATGATATCTCTTATTATCGGACACAAAGGAACAGGAAAAACAAAAATTCTCGTTGACAAGGTTAACGATGCAGTTCACAGCTCAAACGGCAACGTTGTTTGCGTTGAAAAAGAGACGAAGCTTACTTATGACGTAAATTACCGCGCAAGGCTTATAGCTGCTGATACGTTCTCGGTTACGGGTTACGATGCATTCTACGGCTTCCTCAGCGGTATTTGCGCAGGCGACCACGACATTACGGACATCTTTGTTGATGCAACCTTCAGAATTGCCGCTAACCGTGACGGCGGAGCGCTTTTAGATTTCTTAAAGAAAGTTACAACTCTTTCTGATATTTCAGACACTCACTTTACGTTTACAATTTCTGCCGACGAAGAGGATCTTCCCGCAGAGATATTTGACTTGTGTAAGAAAATCAACTAAAAGAACACTCGAAGGCGGTCATCGACTTTTGGTGACCGCTTTTTCTTTTTTCTAAAAATGCAAATTTGTTGTTGACAAAACGGAAATATAAATATATAATATTTTAGCGTCACAAGGAGCGAATTATGCAGGTTTCATTAGAACAGATATTTAATATTGAGGGTAGTCACAAGGATTTTGATTATTCTTTTACTCCAGATTACTCACTTTCTGATGATTTTACATTGTCTTCTCCGATAAAATTTTTGGGAGCGGTAAGAAACACCGCAGGTATAGTAACCCTTAGCGGACAAGCGAGCTTTACTGCAAATGTTATTTGCAGCCGCTGTGCAGAGGAGTTTTCAAAAGACTTTGCGGTCAGTGTTGAACATACGCTGGTTTCCGAGCTTCAAAATGAAGACAATGACGAGTTTTATCTTGTTGAAGATAAACAGCTTGACATTGATGCATTGATTTGCGAGGACATTATTCTTTCCCTTCCCTTTGTGTTTTTGTGTAAAGAGGATTGCAAAGGAATTTGTTCACAGTGCGGTAAAAACCTAAATGACGGGGAATGTAACTGCAAAAAGGCTGTTGACCCCCGTATGGCAGCTCTTTTAGAGTTGCTTGACGATTAGTTAATAATTTTTAATTTTTATAAGGAGGTGCTGAAAATGGCAGTACCGAAGAGAAGAGTTTCAAAAGCAAGAAGAGACAAGAGACGTTCAAACGTTTGGAAGATGAATGCTCCCGAGCTTGTTAAGTGCCCCGAGTGCGGCGCTTATAAAAGACCTCACAGAGTATGCGGCGAGTGCGGCAAATACAAAGGCAGACAGATCGTTGCAATTAAAGAAGAGGCTTAATTTTTCTTTCTGATTAGAAAGGCGGAGAGGTGTTTTCTTCCCCGCCTTTTAGTCGTGTTCTTTAGGGGGTGCCACTTTGCCTGTTAAAATCAAAAATGTAAAAAAGCTTTCAAAATGCGGTTTGTCGGGCATTCGTTCAGGCGATATTCTTTTGTCTGTTGACGGCAATGAAATAGAAGATGTGCTCGACTATGACTTTTATATGACTGACGGCAAAGTAAACCTTGAATTTTTGTGCAAAGACAGAAAAAAAACAGTCAAAACCACCAAAGAAAAATGCGGTCTTGAGTTTGAAACATATCTTATGGACAAACAGCAGGGGTGTAAAAACAAGTGCATTTTCTGCTTTATTGACCAGTTACCGAAGGGTATGCGAAAAACTCTTTATTTTAAGGATGACGATTCCCGTCTTTCCTTCCTTTTCGGAAATTACATAACCCTTACGAACCTTTCGGAGCATGAAATTGAGCGGATTATTAAAATGCACATAAGCCCCGTGAATATTTCCGTACACACAATGAACCCGGAGCTTCGTGTGCGGATGATGAAAAATCCGAAAGCAGGGGAAGCCCTTGAAATAATAAAACGCTTTGCCGAGGCAGGCATAAAAATGAACACTCAGCTCGTTCTCTGCCCGGGGTTTAATGACGGTGAAGAGTTAAAATATTCACTTTCCGAGCTTTCAAAGCTTTACCCGTCGGTTTCAAGCATTGCGGCGGTGCCCGTGGGTATTACCAAATACCGTGAAGGACTTGAAAAGCTTAGTCCCTTTACCAAAGAAACGGCGAGCGATGTTATTGACATAATGGAACAGTTCGGAGACGAGTTTAAAAAGAAACACGGAACCCGTCTTTGCTATCCTGCTGACGAATTTTATTTAAAGGCAGGCAGACCTTTGCCCCGAGAGGATTTTTATGAGGATTATCCTCAAATCGAAAACGGCGTCGGTATGTGGACTTCCTTTAAAACCGAATATCTCGATTATTTTGAAAATCTTGATGAAAATTCTGTCTGTGAAAAAGAAAAAACCGTTTCCTTTGCAACGGGAACGGCGGCTTATCCGTTAATGTGCGACTTTGCAAAGAAAATAGAAGAAAATTTCCCTAAAATCCGTGTAAATGTTTATGAAATACATAACGATTTCTTCGGCGAAAGCATAACAGTTGCAGGGCTTATTACGGGTCAGGATTTAATAAATCAGTTAAAAGGAAAAGAATTAGGACAGGCTCTTTTTATTTCGTCAAATATGGTAATCGGCTCTTATCAGGAGGAATGTGAAAGCATTTTCCTTGACGATATAACGCTGACGCAAGCGGGTAAAGAGCTTAACGTAAACATAATTCCCGTTTCGGAGGATGTTTCCGAAACAATGCAAAAAATATTGGAGGTGTGAAAATGGCAAAACCTGTTGTTGCCGTTGTTGGCAGACCTAATGTGGGCAAATCGACACTTTTTAATAAGCTCTGCGGTCAAAGACTTGCCATTGTTGACGATACCCCCGGCGTTACCCGTGACAGAATTTACGGTGACTGCGAGTGGTTAGGTCACGAGATGCTTCTTATTGATACAGGCGGTATTGAGCCTTATTCTGACGATATAATTCTTTCGCAGATGCGCCGTCAGGCACAGCTTGCCATTGACAGCGCCGACGTAATTATTTTTGTTACGGATATTCGCACGGGCGTCGTGGCAACCGATGAAGAAATTGCCGCAATGCTTCAAAAAAGCGGCAAGCCTATTGTCCTTTGCGTAAATAAATCCGACTCTTTGGGTGAACCGCCTGCCGAATTTTATGAGTTTTACAATTTAGGGCTTGGCGACCCGGTACAAATTTCAGCAGTTCACGGTCACGGAACGGGCGATTTGCTTGATGCGGTTTTAGAGTATCTTCCGCAAGGTTCTGACGCTGAAGAGGAAGGCGACACCGTAAAGGTTGCGGTTATCGGCAAGCCGAACGCAGGTAAATCTTCACTTGTCAATAAAATTACGGGCGAAGAGAGAATGATTGTTTCCGACATTGCAGGCACCACCCGTGATGCCACGGACACCTTCGTTGAAAATGAATACGGCTCGTTCGTGTTTATTGATACGGCAGGGCTTCGCAGAAAAAGCAGGGTAGACGATGCAATAGAAAAATATTCCGTTATCCGTGCCCGAATGGCAGTTGAAAGAGCGAATGTGTGCGTAATTATGATAGATGCAACCGAAGGCTTTACCGAGCAGGATTCCAAGGTTGCAGGCATTGCCCATGAGCTTGGAAAAGCGTCAATTATTGCCGTTAACAAATGGGATTTAGTTGAAAAAGACGGCAAAACAATGGATTCCTTCCGTAAAAAGCTGATGAACGACTTTTCGTTTATGAGCTATGCTCCGATTATTTTTATTTCCGCAAAAACGGGGCAGAGAATAGACCGACTTTTCGAGCTTATTAAATACGTTGATACGCAGAATGCAATGCGTATTTCAACGGGCAAGCTCAACGACGTTTTAGCATCTGCAACAGCCCGTGTTCAGCCACCTACGGATAAGGGCAAGCGTCTTAAAATTTATTATATGACCCAAGCGTCAACCAGACCGCCGACGTTCGTGTGCTTTGTAAATAACAAAGACCTTTTCCATTACAGCTATCAGCGTTATCTTGACAACCAAATCCGTGAGGTGTTCGGTCTTGAAGGCACGCCCACAAAATTTGTAATCCGTGA
>JAFLUN010000001.1:12970-74762 GCA_022508785.1 Oscillospiraceae bacterium | reverse complement strand
AAATCCGTGAGGTGTTCGGTCTTGAAGGCACGCCCACAAAATTTGTAATCCGTGAAAGGGATAAAAATAATAAAAAATAACTTTTCCTAAGCCGTATGCTTCTTTAAGTATACGGCTAAAATTTTGTCGGTTTGTAGGGTGTTTACACTAAGTAATAAATATAAACATTTTGGCTTTGAACAGACAATGTTTTTCTTGATATTTAATACACATTATGTTATAATACTATGAATTTAATGTGAGGTAGTGTATCGTGATAATTTTAGGCATAGACCCCGGCTATGCAATAGTCGGCTGGGGAGTAATTGAATACAACGCCAATAAGTTTAGTGTTATAGATTACGGCGCGGTTACGACTGAGGCGAAAACTCCTTTTAACGACCGTCTAAAACAAGTTTACGATGGTATTGATGCCATAATGAAACGCTATTCACCGCAGGCTTTGGCAATTGAAAAGCTTTTCTATAACACCAACGCAAAAACTGTTATTGACGTAGCTCAGGCGAGGGGAGTTATCAACCTTGCGGCAGTGCAGAATAATATTCCGATTTTTGAATATACTCCCTTGCAGGTAAAGCAAAGTGTAGTAGGCTACGGCAGAGCGGAAAAAAAGCAGGTTCAGGAAATGACGAGGGTTATTTTAAAGCTGGAAAAAATTCCGAAGCCAGATGACACGGCAGACGCTCTTGCAATGGCAATTTGCCACGCTCACGCCAGCGGTTCAATGCTCGGAAGATTACAAATGAGGTAGTTTATGTTCTATTCAGTTTCAGGCAACGTTGTTGATTACAGCACAAATTTTGTAGCGGTTGAGGCAGGCGGAGTTGCTTTTCTCTGCTTCACAAGTATGCAAACTGCAAGTAAATGCTCAATTATTGGCGAAAAGGTAACTCTTTTTACACATCTTAATGTCCGTGAGGACGCTATTGAGCTTTACGGGTTTTACGACAAGGAAGAGCTTGACTGCTTTAAAATGCTGATAAATGTTTCGGGAGTGGGCGCAAAAATGGCGCTGTCGCTGCTTTCCGAATACACGCCAGATAAAATCATTTTAAGCATTGCGGCAGGGGATTATAAAGCTCTTACAAAAGCCGCAGGCATTGGCGCAAAGCTGGCGCAGAGAATTACTTTGGAACTTAAAGATAAAATCGGCGCACTGTCAGTGGGCACACAGGAAGATGTTGCTGCGGTTTCGTCCGTTTCAAAGAACAGCGTTACGGCAGAGGCGGTTGCCGCCCTTGTAATGCTCGGGTACAACCAGTCCGAAGCATCTCTTGCAGTCAGCAATCTTGACCCGTCACTTTCAGTTGAAGAACTTATTAAGCAGGCGTTAAAACTGCTTTCTAAATAGGAGTAGATTATGGATTTTGAAAATAATGAAAACCGTATAATAACTCCCGATTTTACCGAAACCGATAAAGATATTGAAAATTCTCTCCGCCCAAAAACTCTTAACGAATACATCGGTCAGGAGAAGGTTAAGGAGAATTTAAAAATCTATATTGATGCGGCTAAAAACCGAGGGGAAACTCTTGACCACGTTTTGCTTTACGGCCCGCCCGGTCTTGGCAAAACAACCCTTGCAGGCATAATTGCCAATGAAATGGGAGTACAAATAAGAGTAACGAGCGGCCCTGCCATTGAAAAGCCGGGTGATTTAGCGGCGCTTCTTACAAATCTTAATGACGGAGACGTTTTGTTTATTGATGAAATTCACCGTCTGTCCCGTGCCGTTGAAGAGGTTCTTTACCCTGCTATGGAGGATAATGCCCTTGATATTATTATTGGCAAAGGGCCTTCCGCCCGTTCAATAAGGCTTGACTTGCCTCATTTTACGCTTGTGGGCGCGACAACAAGGGCAGGTCAGCTTACAGCTCCTCTTCGTGACCGATTCGGCGTAATTCTCCGATTGGAGCTTTACACGCCCGAAGAGCTTGCCGAGATTGTAAAGCGCAGCGCAGGAATACTTGATATTTTCACCGAGGACGACGGAGCCCTTGAAATAGCGTCGCGTTCAAGAGGAACACCCAGAATTGCAAACAGACTTTTAAAGCGCGCAAGGGACTTTGCGCAGGTTATGAGCAACGGCGTAATCGACCGTGACAATGCAAAAATTGCTCTCGGCAGAATGGAAATTGACGAAAAAGGTCTTGACAATATTGACCGTTTAATGCTCACAACTATGATAAGAAACTTTAACGGCGGCCCCGTAGGGCTTGAAACTATCGCCGCCACCATAGGCGAAGAGGCAGTTACCATTGAGGACGTTTATGAGCCTTATCTTATGCAGATAGGCTTCTTGGCAAAAACACCCAGGGGCAGAGTGGCTACCCCCCTCGCTTACAAGCATTTAAAATTAGAGCACCAGACATCTTTACTATAATATTTTAAGGGGATTAGATTATATATGGGAAGATTATTCGGAACAGACGGCGCACGCGGCGTTGCAAACAGTGAGCTTTCATGTGAGCTGGCAATGAAAATCGGCAGAGCCGCCGCAATGGTTTTAACGGAGAGCTGCTCTCATAAGCCGAAGGTTTTAATCGGTATGGACACAAGAGCATCCTCACATATGCTCGCTTCTGCCATCAGCGCAGGGCTTTGCTCAGTGGGCGCAGACGTGCTCATTTTAGACGTTGTTCCCACACCGGCAGTTGCATTTCTTGTTAGGGAGTATAATTACGATGCAGGCGTGATGATTTCCGCATCGCATAACCCTTGTGAATATAACGGAATTAAAATTTTCCAATATAACGGATACAAGCTTCCCGATGAGCTTGAAAATGAAATAGAAGAAATAATTCTTGATGAAACGAAAATCCCCCCCGTAATGCTGGGCGGAGACGTGGGCAGTATTTCTTTTTCAAATTCCGCCGTTGACGATTACATTTTCCATTTGGCTATGACCTCAGACGGCGATTTTAAGGGTATGAAAATTGCTCTTGACTGTGCAAACGGCTCGGCTTCCGTTACCGCAAAGGCGTTGTTTACCCGTTTGGGCGCCGAGTGTTATATAATCAATGCAGAGCCTAACGGCACAAACATAAACGAAAATTGCGGCTCCACTCATATGAAGGGTCTTCAAAAGTTCGTAGTTGAGAATAAGTGTGACATAGGCTTTGCCTTTGACGGCGATGCAGACAGAATGCTTATCGTAGATGAAGACGGCGAAATTATTGACGGCGACAAGGTAATTGCCCTTTGCGCAAAATATATGAAACAGCATGGAAATCTTAAGAAAGATACTGCCGTTGTCACCGTAATGAGTAATATGGGCTTCTTTAAGTTCTGTGAGGATAACGGTATTCATTGTGAAAAAACAAAAGTAGGGGACAGATATGTTCTTGAAAATATGGTTGCAAACGGCTATTCAATCGGCGGTGAGCAGTCAGGTCACATTATTTTCCTTGACCACGCCACAACGGGTGACGGGCAAATGTCGGCAATTCAGGTTTTAAATGTTTTAAAAAGAACGGGCAAAAAGATTTCGGAGCTTGCAAATGAAATGCAGGTATTTCCGCAGGTTCTTATCAACGTCCGTGTATCGAATTTTGGCAAAACAAGGCTTGAAAAGGACGAAGAGGTTCAGCTTGCAATCAGAGAAGCCAGTGAAGAGTTGGGTGACGACGGGCGTGTTCTTGTGCGTGTGTCGGGAACGGAGCCTTTAGTCCGTGTAATGCTTGAGGGCAAGGATTACGATAAAATTAAGTATTTGGCAGAGTGTATAGCAAAGGTTATTGAAGAAAGGTTAGTATAATGCGCATTGCAGATAAATGGCAGGATTATGAGCTTATAGACAGCTCCTTCGGCGAACGGCTTGAGCGTTGGGGTAACGTTACCCTCATTCGCCCCGACCCGCAGGTTATTTGGAAAACCGAAAAGGAAAATCCTTTATGGCACAAGGCAGATGCAATTTATCACCGCTCAAATTCGGGCGGAGGAAATTGGGAAATAATACATAAAATTCCCGATTTTTGGACTGTAAACTACAGGGATTTAACCTTTAACATTAAAACAATGGGCTTTAAGCACACGGGTCTTTTTCCTGAGCAGGCGGTAAATTGGGATTTAACAGCAGACATAATCAAAAACGCAGGCAGACCAGTTCGTGTTCTCAATTTATTTGCATATACGGGCGGCGCAACGGTTTCAGCTCTCAAGGCAGGGGCATCGGTTGTTCACGTTGACGCGTCAAAGGGAATGACACTTTGGGCAAAGGAAAATGCCGTATCCTCAGGCGTTGCAGATAGACCCGTTCGCTGGATAGTTGACGACTGTATTAAATTTGTTCAGCGTGAAATTCGCAGAGGAAACAGGTACGACATAATCATTATGGACCCGCCCTCTTACGGCAGAGGACCGGGCGGTGAGGTTTGGAAGCTTGAAAACGAGGTTTACGGCTTTGTGGAGCTTTGCACCGAGGTTTTGTCCGACGATCCGCTTATGATGCTTATAAATTCCTATACAACGGGGTTGTCTCCGTCCGTTATGGAATATATTTTAGGCGCTGTCGTAAAGAAAAAATTCGGCGGAGAGGTAACGGGCAGTGAAATAGGGCTTAAAACCTCTTCAAAAGGGCTTGTGTTACCCTGCGGAGCATCGGCAATTTGGTCAAAAAATACGATTTAATATGCTTTAAGGAAAAACTATGGCAGAAACAATTTTAAAATTTGAAAACGTGACTTTTCGGTATGAGGGAGACGAGCAACCGCTCCCACCCGCAGTCGAAAATCTTTCTCTCGAAATAAAAAAAGGCGAGTTTGTGGCAATTCTCGGTCACAACGGCTCGGGAAAATCTACCGTGGCAAAGCTTTCTAACGGGCTTGTAATACCTGAATCGGGAGACGTTTACGTTCTGGGAATGAACACAAAAAATGAAGATGACGATCTGAAAATAAAACAGACGGTAGGTGTCGTTTTCCAAAATCCCGACAACCAAATAGTCGCAACAATAGTTGAAGAGGATGTTGCATTCGGCCCTGAAAACTTAGGAGTAGAGCCTGCCGAAATACGCAGGCGTGTTGACGAGGCACTGAATGTTGTGGGAATGTATAAATACAGACTGCACGAGCCGCACAAGCTCTCAGGCGGTCAAAAGCAGAGAGTTGCAATTGCAGGGATAATCGCAATGCAGCCTCAGTGCATCGTTTTTGACGAGCCGACCGCAATGCTTGATCCTGAGGGCAGGCGAGACGTTATGAACGCTATGAAGCGGTTAAACCGCGAGCTGGGCATAACGGTTGTGTTTATTACTCATTATATGGAAGAGGCCTGCGAGGCTGAAAGAATTATTGTAATGGACGATGCTCGTTTAGTTCTTGACGGCACTCCGCGGGAAATCTTTTCAGATGTTGATTTTATTCGAGGTTTGGGGCTTGACGTACCGCAGACCTGCGCTTTGGCTCAAATGCTTAAAAATGACGGGATCGAAATTTCAGGCAATCATTTAAGCGTTGACGAGCTTGTAAATTCTTTAGCAAAAATTCTTGATTGAGGTTAAATATGTCTCTTTTGCAAACGGAAAATTTATCTTATATCTACGGCGAAGGAACGCCATTTTGCGTGACCGCCCTTGATAAAGTTAATATAGAAATTGAAAAAGGCGAGATTGTTGCAGTAATCGGTCATACAGGTTCTGGAAAAAGCACGTTAATGCAACAGCTCAACGGCCTTTTAAAGCCAACTTCGGGCAGAGTTTTAATTGACGGGGAGGATATTCGTTCCTCAAAGGCTAAAACCCTTGAAACTCGCTTTCGTGTCGGTCTTTGCTTTCAGTATCCCGAGTATCAGCTTTTTGAAAATACGGTTTATGAGGATATAGCCTTCGGCCCTAAAAATATGGGGCTAACTGAAGCAGAGGTTGACAAGCGTGTCCGTGATGCCGCAAAATACGTGGGCATTCCCGAAGTAGCTTTCAAAACTCACCCCTTTGACCTTTCGGGCGGTGAGAAAAGGCGTGTTGCTATAGCAGGCGTTATTTCAATGGAGCCTGAAGTTCTCATTCTTGACGAGCCTACCTCAGGGCTTGACCCTAAAGGCAGGGAGCAGATTTTGTCGCTTATTAAAAATTACCGTGACCGCACGGGCAAAACCGTTGTAATCGTTTCTCACAGTATGAATGACGTGGCAAAAATCGCCTCAAAGGTTATTGTTATGTATAACTCAAAGGTTTTAATGACGGGTACTGTTGACGAGGTATTTGAGCAAAGCGAAAAGCTTACTGAAATCGGTCTTTCCGTTCCGCAAATTACGGAGGTTTTCGCAAAACTGCACGCTAAAGGTTATCCTGTCAGCGAAAAGGTGTATACTGTCGAGCAGGCTTACCTTGAAATCAAACGAGTTTTGACGGGAGGGGAAGCAAATGCTTAAAGACATAACCATAGGGCAGTATTTCCCCTTAAATTCCGTAATTCACCGCTTAGACCCACGCATAAAGCTTTTATATACCTTCGTTTTCATAATAACGATAGTACTTACAAACAATTTTGTTTCCCTCGCTCTTTGCATTGCCGTGGCGCTTGCCGTAACATTCATTTCAAAAGTGCCGCTTAAAACGGTTGTAAAAGGTCTTAAACCTATTCTTTTTGTAATTATCATTACGTCTCTTTTGCAAATAATCTATGTAAAAACGGGTGTTCCGTTAATATCCTTTTGGAAAATCAGAATTACAAGCGGAGGACTTTTAGAGGCAGTATTCCTCACGTTTCGTATTTCATTTTTGATTGTAATGAGCACAATGCTTACTTACACAACCTCGCCCACGTCTATGACAAACGGGCTTGACCGCACCTTTGCGCCGCTTACAAAGTTAGGGATTGATTTTAATATCGTAACGATGATAATGACAATCGCCTTAAGGTTTATTCCCACCCTTATTGACGAGGTGGATAAAATTATTTCAGCGCAAAAATCAAGGGGCGCTAATTTTGAAAGCGGAAATATTTTTAAGCGTGCAAAAATGCTCATACCGCTTTTTGTTCCGTTGCTTTTCAACGCAACAAGAAGAGCCTATGAATTAGCATACGCCATGACCTGCCGCTGCTATAACGGCGGTAAGGGAAAAACTACGATGAATACGCTTAAATTCAAAAAAGGCGACTGGGCGGCGTTACTTTTGACCGTTGCTTTCGTTGCAGGCGTAATATTCTTAAATATTAAATTCGGTGAGTATAATGCGCAATTTACTTTTAACCTTGCGGTATGACGGAACGCATTTTCACGGTTGGCAGATTCAAAATAACGGAGACACTGTTGAAGCCCGTGTAAAAGCCGCATTTAATTCCGTCAGCGGAAAAAGTGAAAATATAATCGGCTGCAGCAGAACGGACGCAGGCGTTCACGCCAATATGTTTTGCTGTAACGTACGCACGGATTGCACCGTTCCCGCCGACAAAATCCCGAACGCATTAAACTTTTATTTGCCCGAAAGTATTTCGGTTTACGACTGCAGGGAAGTTGATTTTGACTTTCACGCAAGGTTTAACGCCAAGGGCAAGGAATATGTTTATTTAATTTATAACGACAAATACAGAAATCCTTTTTATGAAAATAAAGCTTTGTTTTACCCTTATCCGTTAGATGTCAACGAAATGAATAAAAACGCAAAGGATTTTATCGGCACTTTCGATTTTTCAGCCTTTTGCAGTGCTGATTCCGAGGTGCAGGACAAAGTTCGTGAAATCAGCGAATGTAAGGCGGAAAAGGACGGGAACTTAATAAAAATTACCGTAAGGGGCAACGGCTTTCTTTACAATATGGTAAGAATAATGGTCGGCACGCTGCTCTATATTCAAAACGGCAAAATTGAAAGCGGAACAATTCCGCAAATTATCGAAAGCAAGGACAGAAACAGAGCAGGCGTAACCGCCAAGCCTGAGGGATTGTACTTAAATAAAGTTTTTTATTGATATGTGGTGACAAGAGATGGAACAGAAAAAGAATAATAACAGAAAAAAGCCAAAGAAAAACAGTAATAAAAAAGGCGGACTTTCAATAAGCTTAAAAACCGCCAATAAAATAAGAGTTATTTCCGTAATTCTCGTTATTTTAATTCTTGTTTCCATTGCCGCCGCAAGAATAAGCGGCGTTACCGTTTCAATGGTGTCCGACGGGCTGAGCACCGTGATTGCAAAAATCGGCGCAGGCCCCGGGTTCCCGTATTTAACTTCGGGCATTTCCACAACTGACGTTTCATTGGCAAACTCCGACTTAGTTTTGCTGGACGATGCAAGTGTTAAGGTTATTGATTCAACCGCAAAAGAGATTTCGAGCATAGAGCACAGCTTTGACCACCCAATGCTTGAAACGTCTTCCGGAAGAATACTTTTATATGACATCGGCGCAAAACAGTTCAGAGCTCAGTCAAAAACAAGAGTTCTTTTTGAAAAGCAAACAGATTATATAATTTTGACCGCAGCTTTAGGGCGTGACGGCTCGGTTGCCGTAGCCACAAGAGCGGACGGAGCCGAAAGTATGCTCACGGTTTATGATAAAAATCATAAAGAAGCGTTTAAATGGGCGTGCGCTAAAGAGCATATCGTTTCGTGCGATATTTCCGATAACGGTAAAAAATACGCCGTTGCAGTTTTGGGCGTAGATAACGGTTCTGTTTATTCAAAAGTATATGTATTTGAAAAGAATAAAACAGAGGTTTACGCTTCTTTTGAATATAACGACAGCGCACTTACAGAGGTTAAATTCCTCTCAAACGACAAAATTATTGTATTCGGCAATAATGTTTGCGAAATAATTGACGGCGAAGAAGTTTCCGAAAAAATTGACGTTTCCGTAAACACTCCGTCAAGACTTTATGTATCGGACAATAACACTGCGGTGCTTGTGCTTTCAAAGTATTCAAGCACAACGCAGAAAATAATAAAAGTATATAACAAATCCGGTAAAGAAATGTTTACGGCAGAGGTTACCGGAATTGTAAAATCCGTCTCAACTGACGGAAGATATACCGCAGTTTTGACTGACAGTCAAGTCTGCATTTTCAATATGAAAGGGGAGATGACCGGAAAGGCTGAAATAACCTCAGATCCTATTGACGTGGGCGTTTATTCACGCAGAGTTTACGTCTTTTCATCTGAAGGAATTTTTGAGTATTCATCTGTTAAAACCGATGAATAAATACGTTTAGAGGTGATTTTGTGACACTTATATTAGATATTATTTTAGCAGGTATTTTTATTGTTCTCGTAATTGCCGCGGCAAAGAAAGGCTTTGTTTTAACCGTGCTTGAGGTTGTTGCAATTATTGCGGCGCTTTTCTGCGCATCTTATATAAGCGAGCCCGTATCCCAAACCGCTTATGACACATTCCTTAAAGAGAATATAGTTGAAAATATTGATTCCGCTATCAGCGAAAAAACAGGCTCTGCGGATTTAGGCGTTGTTGCTATAGACTCTATTCCTGAGTATGTTTTTGATTTTGCTGAATGTGCTGGAATTGACACGGATAATGTTAAAGCAAATATAAGCAATACAATTTCCGGCGCAGTGAAAAACGGAAAAACGGCTGATATCGGCAAGAAGGTTGAGGAAAATTTTGTCCGTCCCATAGCGGTTCCGGCAATCCGCATTATAGTATTCTTCATACTGTTTGTAATTTTGCTGGTTGTTTTCCGCTTGCTGGCTAAGGCGGTTTCAAAGGTTATAAGGCTTCCGTTAGTTAAAAATGTTGATACGGTTTTAGGAGCGCTTTTAGGAGCGCTGAGAGGGCTTGCGGTGCTGATTATCGTTTCAACCGTATTTGTAACGATGCTCTCGGGCGGTGACAGTGATTTTGCCGTTGCAGTAAGAGAATCAAAGGTAATTGAAATTGTGAACAGCATTAACCCGTTTATAGATAAATTACAAAATTCATTTAAGTAAGGAGAAGAAAATACAATGGCTGAAGAAAATTTAAACTTAAAAGACAATTTAAAGGGGATTTTTGACGGTTGTCTTACAATCCCGAACCTTATGTCAGTAATAAGAATTATACTTATTCCCGTTTTTGCGGTGCTTTATATTAAAGGTTATATTTGGTGGTCTGTGGCAGTTCTTGCCGTTTCAGGCATTTCTGATTTTCTTGACGGTAAAATTGCACGAAAGTTTAATCAGGTTTCAGCTCTGGGAAAAATGCTTGACCCGGTTGCCGACAAACTGACAATTTTTGCACTCGCCATAGTTTTATTCATTCAGTTTAAAAACGCTCAAAGTGCATCAATGAAGGCTTTTGCATGGGTATTTTTGCTTTTCCTTGCAAAAGATATAATTATGATTTTAGGCGGAGCTTTGCTCATAGCTTTGGGTTCACGCCCCGTTGCAGCAGAGATTTACGGCAAAGTTGCAACATTCGTATTTTATGTTGTAATGATATTGATTATCGGCTTCGGACCGGAGGTAGGCGCTATCAGCAGAACTTACCCGAATTTGACCTTGCCTGAGCCTGTAATGTTCGTGCTTGTGGTTATAGCCGTAATTCTTACCTTCGTTGCATTTATAAGCTATCTCCCCAGCTCTGTAAAGCAAATTCTTGATAATGCAAAGAAAAAGAAAGAGGATAAATAATGAACAAAGGTATGCTTTGCAGCAGATGCAAAAAAAATCCTGCTGTATTCTTTATTTCAAAGTTAGAAGGTGACAAAACCACTAACGAAGGCTTGTGCATAAAGTGCGCTATGGAGCTGAATATCGGTCCCGTTAAGCAAATTATGGAAAATATGGGCATTACTGAGGAAGATATGGACGATGTTTCCGCTCAGATGGAGCAGATGATGGAAAGTATGGGCGACGACGGCTTTGAATTTGGCGGCGCAGGTACATTTCCGTTTATGCAGGGTATGTTCGGCGGTGCTCAGCCCAATAATGATTCCGTAGCCGACGGAAAAGGCACGGACGAAAAAAAGAATAAAAAGAAAAAGCAGGGGACTAAGAACGACAAAAGAAAATTCTTAAGCCTTTACTGCACAGACTTAACTCAGCGCGCAAGGGAAAATAAGCTTGACCGAATAATCGGCAGGGAGCAGGAGATTGCAAGAACAGTCCAAATTCTTTGCAGAAGAACAAAGAATAACCCCTGTCTTATAGGTGCGCCGGGCGTAGGTAAAACAGCCATTGCAGAGGGGCTTGCACAAAGAATTGCCGAAGGAAATGTGCCTGCAAAGCTTGCTGATAAAGAAATTCAGTTACTTGACCTTACGGCTCTTGTTGCAGGAACACAGTTCAGAGGTCAGTTTGAAAGCAGAATAAAAGGACTTGTGGAAGAGGTCAAGAGCGAAGGCAATATTATTCTTTTCATTGACGAGGTTCACAATCTTATCGGCACGGGAGATGCCGAAGGTTCAATGAATGCCGCTAACATTTTAAAGCCTGCTCTGTCCCGCGGTGAAATTCAGGTTATCGGCGCAACTACCTTTAACGAATACAGAAAGCATATTGAAAAGGATGCCGCTCTTGAACGCCGTTTCCAGACAGTCAAAGTGGAAGAGCCGTCTATTGACGATTCATACAAAATGCTTTTGGGCATTAAGAATTACTATGAGAATTTCCACCGTGTAAGAATTTCCGACAACCTTGTTTATAAGGCGGTTACTCTTTCCGAAAGGTATATTACAGACAGATTTTTGCCCGATAAAGCTATTGACCTTCTTGACGAGGCTTGCACCTGCGCAAATCTTCGCAACAAAGCTATAAGCGAGCTTGAAATTGCTGAGAAAAAGAGCGTAGAGCTTGAAAAGAAAATGGCAAACCTTGAAGACGAGCTTGCTACGGCACCCGAAGGGGCAGACCTTGAGCCGATTTACGCTCAAATGTCGGTCACAAAGGGCGAAATTGACGCTCTTTCAAAGACTATTCCAGAGCTTACCGAAAGGGCAAAGGACAATGCAGTTGTTGAGGAAGACCTTGCAAAGGTTATAAATCTTTGGACGGGAATACCCGTTTCCAAGGTAGTCGAGGGTGATATTAACCGTCTTAAAGACCTTGAAACAAGGCTTATGGAAAAAATAATCGGTCAGGACGAAGCGGTTAAACTTGTTGCAAACGCAATTAAGAGAAGCAGAATCCAGCTTACTATTCAAAAACGCCCTGCATCTTTCATTTTCGTTGGACCCACGGGCGTAGGTAAAACAGAGCTTGTTAAAAAGCTTTCCGAAGAGCTTTTTGACACTCCCGAAACCCTTATCCGCCTTGATATGTCTGAGTTTATGGAAAAGCACAGCGTTTCAAGACTTATCGGTTCGCCCCCCGGGTACGTAGGCTATGACGAGGCAGGTCAGCTTACCGAAAAGGTACGCAGAAAGCCCTATTCAATTATCCTTTTAGATGAAATTGAAAAGGCTCATCCGGACGTTATGAATATCCTTTTGCAAATTCTTGACGAGGGCAAGACGAATGACGCCCACGGTAGAACCGTAAGCTTTGCCAACACGGTAATTATAATGACATCAAACGCAGGCAGTCACAACAGCGAAACATCTTTAGGCTTCGGAAAAACCGAGGGTGATATTTCAAGAGAAAAGGTTATGAAAGCATTAAAAGAGTTCTTAAGGCCTGAGTTTATCGGCAGAGTTGATGAAATCGTTGTTTTCAATCCTCTTTCCCACGAAAATTATAAAGACATTGCAAAGCTTATGCTATCTGAAATTGTGACCGTTCTTCACGATAAAGGCATTGAATTTGTTTACGGTGACGATATTCCCGAAGTGCTTGTCAATAAAATGGACGGAAATTCAAGAGGAGCCAGGGACCTTCGCAATGTTATCCGCAGAAATATTGAAGATAAAGTTTCCAATATGATGATTATCAATTCAGGGCTTCCCATAAATCAAATTACGGTTTCGGTTCAAAACGGCGAAATCGTAGCTTCGGTAAATTAACAAAATAAAAATCCGCTGTACAACAGTACGGCGGATTTTTTTGTGCTTTTTGCTTTTATTTTTTTGTCATGTCGGTTGAGGCTTCATTAACTGCACTTTGTACATCTGATGAAACTTCGCTTATGCCGCTTGAAAGGTTTTCGCTTGCATCTGTAAGCATATCGTCAAGACCGTTTTTTGTTTGGCTCGGGTTAGAGCTTGAATTTGTCTCTGAGTTTTGGCTTGCATTATTTGTATCAGATACCTTTCCGTCCTCTGTTTTACCGCAGCCTGCAAAGAATGTGCAAATGAGAAGCGTTCCTATAATCATAACACATATTATTTTTTTCACGGATTTACCCTCCTTTGTTTTTATTGTGTTTATATTATTGGCGGTTTGTAAAATTTTATTCTATTTTGTTAGAACTCCGCCGTCACTGTAAAGCAGAATTAAAACGTTTTCTTCTTCGCCCGTTGCCGCATTAAGATAGACAAGTAACTGCTGACCGTTTTCGGTTGTACAAAGGTATTCGTAACAGTAGTTTTCACTTTTCCATTCAGTCGGCGCAAAGCAGGCCGAAACATTTGAAATTTCAAGACCGCTGTATAGCTTTTTTCTGCCTTCTTCCGCAGTAATTGCATTTTCTGGAACTGTTCGCTTCGTGTGGCAGGAAACATACCCCGTTGCATCAAAGGAATGAATTTCACCGCTGTGAAGATTAACGCTTACTTTAATAAGGTCAGCGTAACAGATAGCATCGCCTTGAACATACGCAAAGTTAACTGTGCAGATGCCGTCGTCGGTAAAATAATAGCTCTCTTTCATATTCTTGTAGCCGATTGAGTTAAGGTATTCTTTTGCCTTATTTACCGCATCTTCGTATTCAATATTTATTTCACCTGCAAAGGTGGAGTTGAGCATATAAAGGGGATATCCACCTTGCTTTGTAACAGCAACCGTGCAGTCGTCATTTTTGAAAACATAGCAGGGGACATTGCCCGATTCTTCAAATGCAAAGGTTAATTCTTTGCCGTCACCGCAAACGTTATTTGCAATTTCCTGAGCCTGGTTTTTGTTGATTTCCTCTTCTCCTTCAAGCAATTTCGGTTTCATATTTTCAATATGATTAGAGAAAGGCCCGTCAAAAACAAGGGAAGGAACATCGGAAAGGGTTTGTTCAACATCGTCCATTTTTTCAAAAACGGTATCGGATACTTCGTTAGTGCTCAGGAACATATTGGATTTTTTCTCAAAAGTAAACGTTCCGTTTTGCAGGCTGTAACACATTGAATTAAGCTTTTCCGAAAGGGAATTTGCAAATTCGCAGAGCTCAAGTAACTGTTTTCTTTCATCTTCCGTAAGTTCTTCGCCTCTCATACTTTTTCGCTGAATAGACATAATATATTCGCCCACTTGCGACAGGAAACCGTATGTGTTTGAAATAGAAGAATCGTTTGACGGAAGCTGAGCAAGACTGTTTTTGGCTTCCGCACAGTCACGCCACAGCTTTGTTGAAAGGTTTGAAACCATTGACGGTGTGCTGACATAAACCACTTTTTGCAGGTCTGATGTTATATCGCTTAAATATTCGTCAAGGGAAATGAGAGCGCGCTGTCGGGTCAGCAAAATTTCCCGTTCATATCTTGCTACTTTGACCGATTGAACAACGGAAAAGACCGTCAGAGCCGCTAATGCAAAGGTAATATAGCTTATCAAACGTATTTTTCCGCGATGTGAAATGCCTTTTTCTGTCATATTTTTCTCTCCTTGGAGTATTTTTCTAAACTTAAATCTATTGTTAACAGAAAATTTAAAAATATCCGCTTGTTTTTACAGTTTTTTAATTGCAAATTAAACAATTATGTTGTATAATTTATGATGATTAAATCTGTAATTTGGGGGATTGTAATTGAACGCATATCTTGACAACAGCGCTACAACCAAGCCCTGTGAAGAGGCTGTAAAAAAAGCTATGCACATAGCCTCCGTTTGCTACGGAAATCCCTCATCGCTTCATTTTTTAGGCTTTGAAGCCAAAAAAGAGCTTGAAAGTGCAAGAAAGTCTATTGCAGATTTTATCGGGGCTGAACCCCGTGAAATTTATTTTACCTCAGGCGGTACGGCGTCTAATATGACGGCAATTCTCGGAACGGCATCTGCTCAAAAGCGTAACGGCAAAAAAATTATTACCTCACGCATTGAGCACCCCAGCGTTATTAAAAATTTTGAACTTTTGGGTGAGCAGGGTTTTTCACCCGTGTTTTTAGAGCCTGACAAAAACGGAAAAATAAGTCTTGACAGCTTGTATAATGCCGTTGATGAAAATACCGTTCTCGTAAGCTTAATGGCGGTCAATAACGAGGTTGGCTCAATTCAGGATTTTGACAAGGTTAAGAGTATAATAAAGGCAAAGCGCTCAAACGCTCTTTACCATTGTGATGCTGTGCAAGGTTTCGGCAAAATTAAAATAAATCCCGCAAAATCGGGAATTGATTTAATGAGTATGAGCGCCCACAAAATCCACGGACTTAAAGGCTCAGGTGCGCTTTATGTCAATAAAAATGTTCGCATAAAGCCCGCAATTGTAGGCGGCGGGCAGGAAAGCGGTCTTGTGTCGGGGACGGAGGCAATGCCTGCGCTTTGCGCATTCGGCGAGGCAGTAAATAACATTGGCTCTGTTGATGAAAACTTTAATAAGGTTAAAAATTTGCGTGACGGATTGCTTAAAAAACTATCAACCCTTGATTATGTTTATATAAATTCCCCCGAAGATGCGCTTCCCTATATTTTAAACGTTTCCGTCAAGGGCGTTCCGTCGCAGGTAATGCTCAATTCACTGTCAAGTGAGGGTATATGCGTTTCGGCAGGATCTGCCTGTTCAAAAGGGCACAGGAGCGGTGTTTTATCGTCAATGAATATTGAGCCTGCAAGAATTGACAGCGCGCTTAGAATCAGCCTTTCAAAATACACTAATGAAGATGAGATGCAATTGCTGTTTGATAAAATTGTTAAAACGGCAGAGCGCATCAGGAGATAAAATTGTTATGAAAGAAATAATCCTTATTAAAAACGGAGAGCTTGCCCTAAAGGGGCTTAACAGAGCCACTTTTGAGGACATTCTCATAAAGAATATTCGCAAACGGATTAAGCCTTTGGGCGAATTTGAATACCGCAAGGAGCAGTCAACCGTTTCCGTTATTCCCGCAACTGATGATATTGATATGGACGAGGTTGCAGGGCGTATCGGCAGAGTGTTCGGAATTGCAAGGTATTCAAGAGCGTTGCAGGTGCCAAAGGATATGGCGGAAATTTGCAAATACGCTCCCAAATATCTCGAAGACCAGTTAAGATTTGCAAAGACCTTTAAGGTCGAGGCAAAGCGTTCAGATAAAAAATTCCCCTTAACCTCGCCAGAGATTTCGGCAGAGGTCGGCGGTGCAATCCTTTCCGAATTTCCCCATTTAAGAGTAGACGTAAGAAATCCAGAAATAATCGTTACAATAGAAATTCGTGAAAAATTCGCCTTTATAAGAGGAAATCAGCTTAAAGGCGCAGGGGGTCTTCCCACGGGAACGGCAGGCAAGTCAACGGTGTTAATTTCAGGCGGAATTGACAGTCCCGTGGCCGCCTTTATGATGGCAAAAAGAGGTCTTGTTCTCAATGCGGTTCATTTTGCCTCTCCGCCGTACACTTCCCCTCAGTCTGAGGACAAAGTACACAGGCTTTTAAAGCAGGTTGCAGCATACAGCGGCAGTATAACTCTTTTTACGGTCGGATTTACCGAAATTCAGGAAGAAATCCGCGACAACTGCCCTGAAGATATGTTCACTCTTGTAATGCGAAGATTTATGATGCGAATTGCATCTGAAATCGCCGAAAAGGAAGACAGTAAGGCGCTCATAACCGGAGAGAGCTTAGGTCAGGTTGCAAGCCAGACTTTACCTGCAATTGCCTGCACAGATGCAGTTGCCGCAATGCCCGTTTTCCGTCCCCTTATCGGCAACGATAAAGACGAAATAATAACGGTTTCAAGAAAAATCGGCACCTTTGACATTTCAATAGAACCCTTTGAGGACTGCTGTACGGTATTCACGCCCAAGCACCCCAAAACAAAGCCTACTGTTCAAATGCTTGAAGAGGTTGAGAAAAATCTTGATATCGAAGCGCTTGTACAGCGAGCGCTTGATAATACTAAAGTAACGGTGGTTGGATTTTAATGCTCCTTGAGGAAACATTAGTATCGCTTCTCAAAGAAAAACAGCTTGTAGCTTCGACTGCTGAATCCTGCACGGGCGGTCTTATTGCAAAGCGCATAACGGATGTCAGCGGCTCGTCGTCAGTGTTTAATTGCGGAATAGTCAGCTACAGTAATGAAATAAAGCATTCTGTTTTAGGCGTATCAGAAGAAACTCTTCGCCAATACGGCGCCGTGAGCGAGCAAACCGTTCGTGAAATGGTATCAGGCGTTTTAAAGCTCTCAAAGGCGGATTTAGCCGTTGCCGTTTCGGGAATTGCAGGGCCCGGTTCCGATAACACCGAAAAGCCCGTAGGTTTGATTTTTATTGCAGGGTCAAACGGCAAAAAAACAGTAGTAAAAAAACTTGAAAATAAATTCACGGGTGACGTTAGGCGAAATAACCGTGAAAGCGCTTCGGACGAAGCTTTAAAAATTCTTATAAGTCTCGCAGGTGAATAGAATTGGAACTTAATAAGAACAATATTGAAAAATTCAGCGAAAATGAAAACAAAAATATTTTGTCAGAGGGCGCAAACGAAACGAAAGGCGCAAAAAAGCCGCGCCGAAAAATATCTGTAATCGCAATTATTATTCTCTTGATAAGTATTATTGTTTTCTCTTGCGCTGCGGCGTTGATTATCCGCAATCATATGAAACGCCAAGAAAACATTGAAATGAATAACAAATTAGAAGCTGTTTTTGAACCGGATGTCAGCGAGGAAGCGGATTTTAATTTTGACGAAATGGTAGCCATAAATCCCGGCTTTGTGGGGTGGATAAAAGTTCCCAACACATCAATCAGCCTGCCTGTCGTAAAATATTCGGATAATTCATATTATTTAACTCACGATTTTTATAAAAACTATGACCGCCGCGGAACGGTTTTTATGGATTACAGAAACGATCCCGAGAATTTTGATGCTAATACCATTCTTTACGGTCACAACTGTTATGACGGCACAATGTTTTCAGAGCTTGAAAAATATCAGGATATTGATTTTTATAAATCGTCTCCCGTTATTGAGTTTTCAACCGTAAACGGGAAAGAAAAATGGAAGGTGTATGCGGTCTTTATAACCAATGCAAAGGCAGAAGAAGATAACGGATACATTTTCAACTATATTTATCCCTATATGGATGGGGAAAATTTTGACGGGTTTATAAACGAGGTCAATAAACGCAGACTGTATGTTACCGATGTTGATATAAATGACGACGATAATATGCTTATTCTTTCAACCTGTATCCGAAAGCTTGACCTTTACAGCAAAGGCAAAATCTCTTACAGGGCAGACACGCGTTTTGTCGTTCTTGCAAGAAAGCTCAGAGCGGGGGAAAGTGACAGTGTTAACACAGAAAACGTTACGGTAAATCCGTCGCCCAAATATCCTCAGCTTTGGTATGATAAAAACGGTATTCCCAATCCGTATAAAGATGATGAAAAATGGTATCCTCAGGAGGTAAATAGATGAGCGAAAACAAACCGAATGACAACAATTCATTTGACGATCTTTTAGAAGAGCTTGACGGAATGTCAAATTCCGACCCAACGCCTGAATCAAACGATATTGTTGCTGAAATTGAGAAAAATATAAACGAAGCGGCTTCCGATGATTTAGGGATAAAGACCTTTACCGAAAACGGAATGACCTTCGTTGACGTTACGGCCCAGTATGTAAAAAAGAGCGAGCCTGAGAAAAAAGAGACTGAAACGGCTGAAAAAGCTGAAACGACTGAAAAAAAGGTAAGAACCTTTAATGAGATTTTTGCTGATTTCTTCGGAAAATTTCTTCCTAAAAAAGAAGATAAAAAGCGTGAGAAGGCCCGTAAAATCGTTATGGATATTTCCGTAGTCACAATAATCGGCTGCGTAATTGCTTTCGGTGTGCTTATCACCCAGCATTTTCTTCACAAAAAAGATAATAATAATATTCACAACTTAGTAGTCGAAACGGATAATTTCAATTCGGACCAGTATGACGAGGCGTGGCAGGAGCTTTTTTCAAAATATCCTTCCGTTGAATTTCCCGAGGGCATGAACCTTAAATATGCTTATCTTTATGCCGTTAACCCCGAGCTTGTAGGCTGGCTTAAAATTGACGGTACTAACCTTGACGTTCAGGTCGTTCAGGCAGGCGATAATTCAAAATATTTAAAAACGGATTTCTACGGCAAAAAAAGCCGTTACGGGTGCCCGTTCCTCGATTACAGAAACGATGCCAAATATTTTAACGATAATAACGTAATTTACGGTCATCATATGAGCGACGGACTTATTTTCTCAAACCTTGATAAATATAAAACGATAGAAGGCTACAAAGAATCTCCCATCATTGAGTATGATACTATTTACAAAACATATTATTTCAAAATATTTGCGGCTTTTGTGTCAAACGGCAATCCTAAAGATGACAACGGTTATTTGTTTAACTACACTATAACGGATTTTTCATCGGACGATCAATTTATGAGCTTTATTCAGGAAGTACAGAAGAGAAGTATTTTCAATACGAATGTAAGCGTACTGCCTGATGATAAAATTCTTACCCTTTCAACCTGCTCCTACGAATTTTCTGACGCAAGGCTTGTAATTATGGCAAGGCTTTGCCGTGAAAATGAGGATACAAGCGTAGATACAAGCGGAGTGGAAATAAACCCTGCTCCCAGGTATCCGCAGGCGTGGTACGATGCAAAGGGTATGGCAAACGCATACAAAGATGATACGAATTGGACTCCGTAAATAGTTTTATAAATTAAACGTGTGTTGTGTGTGAAAAACGAAGAAAGGAACGGTACTGTTCGCAAGGCGATTTTTATAACGCTTGTGTGAAAAATGTACTGAAAGGTGATTAAAATGAAGGTTAGACTTTTATCGCTTAATACTGAAAAGAGCATTCCCTTTGCAAAATTTCAGGCAAGGGTAGTCAGCAGCTTAAAAGAATATACTGAGGGTAATGAAACCTTTGTGCATTATGAAAAAATGCTCAATTTGTTTGAAGGCTTTCAGAATGCGCTTCAAAATGACGATATAATCGTAATTGCTGTTGACAAAAAGCGTTATTTCAAGCTTAAAACTGCTATAGCTCAGGCGTTTGAGGTTGAAAATGTTCAAAGCCCGGCAGTTCTTAATATGCTTGAAAATAACGACTCTCTTTCCGACGAGCAGAGAAAGGATTTCGCATCCTTCCCCGAGCCTGCAACGGTTTTCCTTTCAAAAGACGGAATGTATTCGGGCTTCGGAATAGACAACGGTGAAAAATATATTGTTGTAATTCCAATTGACGACGACAGAATCAATATAATTCTTCGTAACGGTGTTGTTCCCTATTTGGCAGAAGGTCTCGGCGGAGAAGTTGCAAGCATTCTTTCGGAAACACAGCACTTTGATAATGAAAAAGTAGAAATTGCAATTTCACGGCTTTGGGAGACAGGCTCTGTTGTTGCTGTTAACGGCACGGCAAATTCCGAAGCGTTGAAAAATTTAGGCGAAGCAGTTGAGCACTTCAACGACGTAGTGGTGTTTACTCCTCACGTTGAGGATAAAGGCGAGGTTAATGCCACAGAATATGCCGCACAGCTCGCCCGCGTAAGTCTTGATTTGTCCGCCGCCAACATTGGCGCTTCCATAAGCGATATTTACGAAACAGGGGAGTCAAAATATATTTGCATTGCAGTTGCTGATGACGAAAATGCAACCGTAAGAAAGCTTTACCTTGACGACGGTGAAACGGAAGAAGCTTTTATTGAAAGTGTTGCGGCAGAGCTTTATGAGCTTATCGGCGAAAGAGCCGCAGGAATCAGAAGCGTCGGCATTGAGGTGTCTGATGCTCCTTCCGAACCTGCAGAGCCAATGGAGAAAAAGTCAAGCAAAAAAACAGTAACCATACTTGCAATTATTTTAGGCGTTGTAATTCTTCTTTGCGCAGTGCTTGCAGTTGTATTCAAAATGCAGGGTGAAAACGGCTCTGCTGCAACTGCCCTTCGTAAATTATTCGGTTATGAAACTACAACAGAATCAACAACCGAACCGCCCACAACTCAGGCGCCTACCACAGAACCGGCGCCAGAAACTAACGAGAATAAGCTTAAAATATCCGACTTTATAATTGGGGATATACTTGAAATTGAGAAAAAGCACAGGGAAGAAGCGGAAAAGCCATCGGAATCCGAACCTGCTACGAACAACACGGAGGGCGAAGAAAAACCCTCCGAGGGCGAGGTTGAGGAAGACAAAGGCGCTCCCGAATTTATAACCGTTAACGGTGAAAAATTGCCTGCCAAAGACGCTATTGCAGGTCTTGTTATGACTGAAATGGGCGAAGGCTACGAAATGGAAGCTATAAAAGCCCAGGCTATTGTAATTTACACGTATCTTAAATACAAGGACAACGGTTTCCAAATTGACGGCGTACAGATAGAAAAGGCTGTTACACAAGAGGTTGAGGTTGCAGTAAGCGATGTGTTCGGCAGATACATTTCCTACAACGGAGAGGTTGCTCTTACACCGTTCTTTGAAATTGCAGCAGGCGGTACTGCCGACGCATCAATGGTATTCAGCGAAAGATATCCGTATCTTCGAGCTGTTTCAAGACTTGACGGTAACCCCGAAGCTTCTGTTGAAGGATATGAAAATACGGTTCAGCTCAAGCGCGGTGAGGTTCAGGGAATCCTTCTTAAAGCAGATTTCGAAATTGACGTTGATTCCGACCCCACAAAATGGATAATCGTAAGAGAGCGCAATAATGCCGTTTCTTCATCGGTAGGCTATGTTAAATCCGTCAGAGTAGGCGGCCAGGATTTAACAGGATACGAATTTATTACAAAGCTTTCAGATCTCGGAATTAAATCAAGCTGCTTTAAGCTCAGCTATGACAGCTCTTCTGAAACGTTTACATTTACCTCATACGGTGTCGGCTGCGGTGTAGGTATGAGTAAAGCTGGGGCAAACGCTTTAGCAGGAAAAGGCTACAATTATGAGAGAATCCTCAAAACATATTTTGCGAATACAACGCTTGCTAAGGAGGCAAATTGATGAATATTTTAGTAACGGGCGGAGCAGGTTATATCGGTTCGCACACCTGCGTTGAGCTTTTGAATGCAGGGTTCGGAGTTGTAATAGTCGACAATTATTACAATTCAAGCCCCAAGGTGCTCGACAGAATTAAAGAACTAACGGGAAAAGACTTTAAGTTTTATGAATGTGACATTCGTGATACTGAAGGAATGGACAAAATTTTTAAAGAGAATAAAATTGACGCCGTAATTCATTTTGCCGGTCTTAAAGCGGTAGGTGAATCCTGCGAAAAGCCGCTGGAATATTATGACAATAATATCGGTGGAACTTTAAAGCTTTGCGATGTTATGAGAAATAACGGATGCAAAAATATCGTTTTCAGCTCGTCAGCCACCGTTTACGGTATGAATAATGTTTCGCCCTTAAAGGAAACAATGAAAACAGGCGGCACAACTAATCCTTACGGCACAACAAAATATATGATAGAAATAATTCTTGAAGATATTTGCAAGGCAGACAGTGAGTGGAACGCTACGCTTCTTCGCTATTTCAATCCTATCGGCGCTCACAAAAGCGGCAAGATAGGTGAAAATCCCAACGGAATACCCAACAATCTTATGCCGTACATTACTCAGGTTGCAATTGGCAAACGTCTGTTTTTGAGCGTTTACGGCGACGATTATGACACACCTGACGGCACGGGAGTTAGAGATTACATTCATGTTGTGGATTTGGCGGAAGGTCATGTTAAAGCCGTTGAAAATATCCTTGAAGGCGAAAAAGGGGTTCAAGTATTTAACCTTGGAACAGGCGTAGGTTACAGCGTTCTTGATATTGTAAAAGCATTTAACAAAGCCTACGGCAAGGAATTACCTTATAAAATTGCTCCCCGCCGTGCAGGCGACATAGCGGTTTGCTATTCAGACCCGTCAAAGGCAAAAGAAGAACTGGGCTGGGAAGCTAAAAGAGGAATTGAAGAAATGTGCGAGGATTCCTGGCGCTGGCAGTCTAACAACCCTAACGGATATTAAGAGGTATTTAATTGAGAGTATTTGATTTTGACAATACAATTTACGACGGTGAATCCGGCTTGGATTTATTCCTTCATTTTCTGCGATTAGACACTAAAGGGGTATTTAAGTATATTCCGAAATTTTTTAAAGGCTTTATAAAATATAAAAACGGGGTTATAACCATTGATGAGGTTATCAATAAATACGGCACTTTCTTAAAAGAGTACTGTGACGGTTTTGCAGATGATATGGAAAAGGAATTTGTCCGTTTTTGGGATTTGAATGAGCATAAGATAAAGAAATTTTACCGCGACATTCACAAGGCGGACGACATTATCGTTTCAGCTTGTCCCGAAAGCCTTTTAAAAATTATGTGTGACCGCTTGGGTATAAATAATTATATTTGCTCAAAGGTCAATTTTTCAACGGGAGATATTCAACAGATTTGTTATAAAGACAAAAAAGTAGCTCTTTTCAAAGAAAAATACGGTGATGTTCAAATTGACGAGTTTTATACCGATTCCGTAAGCGATTTGCCGATGATTGAAATATCCCGTAATGCTTATATGGTAAGCGGAGATCAAATCCGTATTATAAAAAAAGACGGAATTATGCTCGAAAAGATTTAAGTTATTAAAATGAGTAGATTGGGCAGTTGCGCTAATATCGCTAAGATTTAGTGAGGAAAGTCCGGGCATCACACAGCAGGGTAACGGCTAACAGCCGCCGAGGGCGACCTTAGGGAAAGTGCATAGAGAAATACCGCCGATTTTTTCGGTAAGGGTGGAAAGGCGAGGTAAGAGCTCACCGGCGTTGCAGAGATGTAACGGCCAAGCAAACCCTACCCGATGCAACGTCAGCAGAAGTTGTCAGCTGGGCAGATACTTCGAAAGACGGCTTCAGGTGTGCGGCAACGCACATCGCAGATAGATAATTGCCTTAAACGACAGAACCCGGCTTACAGATTTACTCATTTTTTGCCCCTGCTTATGCGGGGGCTTTAACATTAAGAAAGCCGTTAACATATAATGCTTCGGAGGTGTATTCTTTGAGAGTATTTATATGTTCAATGCTTATTTTCATATCTTTTGTATCAATTGTAATTTTGGCAACGTTTTTGCTGTTTAAATTGCTGATGCCAAAGAAAAAATGCGATTATTTTATCTGCATTCCGTGTGATGCAAATACAGAAAATGTTAGCCGTATGGCGTACTGTGCAAGGCTAAAGCTTAATTTATGCGGCGAATGTGAAAATAACGTATTGGTTATAGTTGATAACGGAATTTCCGACAAGGAATTGGAAGAAACCCTTAATGTTTGCGGTCAGACAGACGGCATAACAGTCGTTAAAAAAGAAGATTTAAAGGATTTTATAAATGGAAGACTTTGAAACAAAAATTAAACTTCGGGGAACTGTTACCGAGATTACATACCGTAACGATGTGAACGGATACACTGTTTTTACTCTTGATATGGGCGAAGAGGAGCTAACCGTTGTGGGCACTGCGCCGGATATCCGTGAGCACGATACAGTTGAAGCAGTCGGCGATTATACCTACCATTCCGTGTACGGACGGCAGTTTAAAGCGGAATCCTGCTATGCCACCTTGCCCAAAACTGTGGACGATTTGTACCATTATCTTTCAAGCGGCGCTGTTCGCGGAGTGGGCGAGGCTACTGCCCGTGCAATTGTGGAAAGATTTGGGGAAGCTTCCTTTGATATTCTTGAAAACCACCCTGAAAGGCTTTCGGAAATCAAAGGAATTTCAGCGAGTAAAGCTAAAAAAATCGGCGAGGAATTTGCCCGTCAGTTTACGGTTCGCTCTTTGCTTATTTCCCTTTCCGGCTTAGGTCTTACAAGCAGTGAAAGCCATCTTGCCCTTGAAACCTTCGGAATGGCGGCTAAAGAAATGATAGAGTACGACCCTTATGCTCTTTGTGAGGTTGAAAACGGAATCTCCTTTGAAAGAGCAGAGCAAATTGCAGGGGGGTTGGCCGTTCCGCCGTCTAATGAAAGGCGCATTGAAGCAGGGATAATGCATATAATCCGCCATAATCTCAATAACGGGCACACCTGCGTTCCTTTGGAAAAAATATTTACCCCTGCTTTAAGTCTTCTTTCCGAATCTCACGACAAAATTGAAGAAATAATTTATTCCCTTGTTGATAATAAAAGCCTTATTCTCAAAAAAATAAAGGGAAAAGAATTTTTGTTTATTCCCGAAGCATTTTATGCTGAAAGTAATATTGCAAGAAGAATTCAGGTTCTTTTAAGTTGCCCGCCGAAAGACCCGGAAAACGTGAATGCTTTTATTGACAAATATGAAGCCAACACGGGCTTTGAGTTTGCGGAGCTTCAAAGAAAAGCCATTGTAACGGCTGTTAATAAAGGCGTATTGATTTTAACGGGCGGTCCCGGAACGGGTAAAACAACTACACTTGACGGTATAATCAAAATTTTTGAAAAGAAAAATCTTGAAATTGCTCTTTGTGCGCCGACGGGCAGAGCGGCACAGCGAATGACCGAGGCAACAGGCAGGAGCGCCATGACAATTCACCGTCTTTTAGAGGTCAAATGGAGAGATGAAAAGCCTTATTTTGAAAGGAATTTGCGAAATCCCCTTGAATGTCAGGCAGTCATTGTTGACGAAATGTCAATGGTGGATATTTTTCTATTTAATTCTCTTATGGATGCTCTGCCTTTAGGGTGCAGGCTTATTATGGTTGGCGACAGCGACCAGTTACCCTCTGTCAGTGCAGGAAACGTTCTTCACGATTTAATTAAAAGCGGAAAATTACCCGTTGTTGAGCTTAAAGAAATTTTCAGGCAGTCGCAGAAGAGCAATATCGTAATGAATGCCCATAGGATTGTCAACGGCGAGCATATTAAAACCGATTATAAGGACGGGGATTTTTTCGTGCTTCACAAAAATTTTCCTCTTGACGCAGTCCGCACAATAAACGATTTGTATATTCGCCGTATTCCCGAATCCTACGGCTTTGACCCTCAAACTCAGATTCAGGTTCTGTGCCCTTCAAAGAAAGGGGACACGGGTACACATTACCTTAACAAAGTTCTGCAAAACAGTATAAATCAGCCCAGTGACGATAAGGCAGAGATTAAAACTGAATACAGAATTTTCCGTGAAGGCGATAAAGTGATGCAGATAAAAAATAACTACGACATTCGCTGGGAATCAAAGCACAATGAGGGCGACGGAGTTTATAACGGCGACATCGGTTTTATTGAAAGAATTGATAACAGAAACGGCTATGTTATTATTGACTTCGGGGGCAGGCGTGCCTCTTATGCAAAAGAACAGTTAGGCGAGTTAGAGCACGCCTTTGCCGTAACGGTGCATAAAAGTCAGGGCAGTGAGTTTGACGCCGTCATTATGCCCGTAATTTCCGTAACGGAAAAGCTTTGTTACAGAAATCTTCTTTACACCGCTGTCACAAGAGCGAAAAAGCTTATGATACTTGTGGGCACAGACGGAACAATTATGAAAATGATTGATAACGGTAAAGCTAAGCTTCGTTATTCGGCATTAAAAGACTTTTTACTTGACAATTACGAATAATGTGTTACAATATCTTCAGCCAAGTAAATATGTGCATGGGTGTTGACCGTAAAGTCAGCTGAGATTGGGAATAAATCTTCCCTCAACCATTGAACCTGATGCGGATAATACCGACGTAGGAAGCAAAATGTTTCAGCCAAAGCGTGTATTTCCCTTGGCTGAATTTTTTTATTTGGAGGAACTAAAAATGAAAAAGAAAAACGTTATGAGACTTACGGAAACTGCTGTCTTTATTGCATTGGCAGTAGCATTATCCATGGTCAAAATCTTCAAACTGCCTCTGGGCGGTTCGGTAACACTTGTGAGTATGCTCCCGATTTGCATTCTCTCATTCCGCTACGGAGTAAAATGGGGCTTTTTTTCCTCATTCATTTACTCGATTTTCCAGCTAATTCTCGGAATAGCTATGGACGGAATTTTAGGTTGGGGTCTTACTCCGCTTATGCTTGTGGGTTGCATTTTATTTGACTACATAGTTGCATTTACCGTTTTAGGAATTGCAGGTATATTCAAAAAGAAGGGCGAAGCAGGGCTTTACGCAGGGCTGAGCTTAGCATTCTTACTCCGCTTTGTTTCTCACGTTATTTCAGGATATTTCATTTTTGCATATCTTGACCAGTGGGAGATTTTCGGATCCACCTTTGAAAACGCACCGTTGCTTTATTCAATTTGTTATAATGCAACCTACATTCTTCCCGAGCTTGTAATTACAATAGCAGTTGTTGTTGCTTTGATGAGATTTGTAGCAGTTAAAAAACTTATTTTTAATAATAAGACCGAACAGTAAAAATATTACGCTTTAAATAAAAATCACTGTATTCGATGGGAATACAGTGATTTTTTCTCTTATTTACTTGTTTTTATTCTCCGAACCTTCTGTCAAAACTTCGGTACTGAATAGCTTCAGTAATATGCTTTGTGTCAATTTCATCGGAATTGTCCATATCTGCAACGGTTCTTGCTATTCTCAGCACCTTGTCGTATGCTCTTGCACTCAGTCCCAAACGCTCAAATGCCGTTTTCATAATTATATCAGCCGCAGGTGTAAGATTACAAAATCTTCTTGTTGCGGCAGAATCCATTTTTGCATTGCAGGAGATATTAGTGCCCTGAAATCGTTCTTGCTGGATTTTTCGAGCCGCATTAACGCGCTTTTTTATCTCACTTGACGGCTCGGACTTTTCTTTGCCTGCAAGGCTTTCGTAATCAACGGGGGGCACGTCAATGTGAATGTCAAGTCGGTCAACAAGCGGACCGCTTACTCTGTTAAAATATCGCTTTGCCGCAGTTTCGGAGCAGGTGCATTTGCGCGTGGGGTGCCCGTAATATCCGCAGGGGCAGGGGTTCATTGCGCAAACCACCATAACAGAGCAGGGGTATTGAAATTTAGCCGCAACACGGGAAATGCTGATAACTCCGTCTTCAATGGGCTGGCGCAGTATTTCAAGGGAGGTTCGCTGAAATTCGGGAAGCTCGTCAAGGAATAACACGCCGTTGTGGGAAAGGGAAATTTCGCCAGGCTTCGGAACTGCTCCGCCGCCTGAAAGTCCGGCAGGGGAAACCGTGTGGTGCGGCGAGCGGAAAGGTCTTGCCTTTAAAAGAGAAATCCCTTTTGGAAGCGCTCCTGCTATTGAATATATATTCGTAGTTTCAATTGCTTCTTCAAAGGTCATATCGGGAAGAATACCGGGAAGGCGCTTTGCAAGCATACTTTTTCCCGAACCGGGAGGGCCCACCATAAGCACATTGTGTCCGCCTGCGGCGGCAATTTCCAACGCTCTTTTAACCTCTTCCTAACCTCTCACATCTGCAAAATCAGGAATATTGAAAGGCAGAGTATATTCCGCATAGAGCTTGTCCGAAACAGGCTCTATTTTCTTAATTCCCGTAAGGTGATTTATAAGCTCAGTGACATTTTTCGTAGGGTAAACCGTAATTCCTTTTACAACAGCGCCCTCGTGCGCATTATCGAAAGGAATAAAAATTTCCTTAATACCGCTTTTTTGCGCGCCTATAACCATTGGCAGTACGCCGTTGATTTTGTGAAGACTTCCGTCAAGGGAAAGCTCTCCCACAAACGCCGTATCATTCGAAATGCTCTTTAATTCACCGTTTGCCACAAGCAATGCAACAAAAATCGGCAGGTCATAAATAGGACCTTCTTTTTTAATGTGCGCAGGGGCAAGGTTTACGGTTATTCTGCTGACGGGGTATGTAAGATTTGCATTTTTAATTGCAGAGCGAACTCTTTCTCTGCTTTCGGACACAGACGCATCAGGAAGCCCCACAATGTCAAATCTGGGCATACCGCCTGAAATATCTGCCTCAACCTCAACCTTATAAGAATCAATTCCGAAAAGTCCCATACTCGAAATTTTTGCAAACATAACTTTCACCCCTTGTTTTACTGATTATACTATATTGAAATATATAATTCAAACTTTTTTTATTTACATTTGGAATAAAATGGAGTAAAATGTTATACGGAATAAAATAAATTATATGCTTTTGCGGAGGTAATCATATGAACGATATTAAATCATTATATAGTCTTTGGTGTGAAAAGGCAACTGCAGACCCCGACCTTATTCCTGAGCTCCAAAGCATAGCAGGGGACGATGAGGCAATTCTTGACCGCTTTTACAAAAACCTTGAATTTGGCACCGCTGGGCTTCGCGGCGTTATTGGTGCGGGCACAAACAGAATGAATGTCTATACCGTCAACCAGGCAACCCAGGGTCTTGCGGATTATCTTAACGAAAATTTTGAAAATCCGTCAGTGGCTATTGCTTTCGATTCAAGAATCAAGTCAGACTTTTTTGCAAGAGAAGCCGCCAGCGTTCTTGCGGCAAACGGAATTAAAGTTTATATTTATCCTGAGCTTGTTCCCACACCCATGCTCTCTTTTGCAGTAAGAAGGCTCGGCTGTTCATCGGGTATCATAATCACAGCCTCTCACAACCCTTCAAAGTATAACGGCTACAAGTGCTATGACCCTAACGGCTACCAGATGACCGATGAAGCCGCCGCCAAAACCTATGATTATATTCAAAAAATTGATATGTTCAGCGGCGTAAAAACAATGGACTTTGACGACGCTTTGGCAGAGGATTTGATAGATTACATTGAAGATTGGCTTATGGATGAATTTTATGAGAACGTTCTTTCTGCAAGCGTTAATCCCGATGTACTTAAAAAAGCGGACTTAAAAGTTATTTATACTCCCCTTAACGGCACGGGCAATAAGCCTGTTCGCAAGGTTCTTAAAATGGCAGGGGTTAAAGACGTTACCGTTGTAAAAGAACAGGAAAAGCCGGACGGCAATTTCCCGACCTGTCCTTTTCCAAATCCCGAAATCCGTCAGGCGTTTGAATGTGCAATCAAAACGGCGGAGGGAACAGGTGCAGATTTGCTTTTGGCAACCGACCCTGACTGCGACCGTGTTGGCATTGCCGTGCGTGACGGTGACGAGTACGTTTTAATGACGGGCAATGAGGTAGGCGCAATGCTCAGCGAGTATCTTCTTTCAACGCTACGCGAGCAGGGTAAGCTCCCCGAAAATCCCATAGTCGTTAAAACAATTGTTACAACTCCTTTGGTTGAAACTATTGCCGCCGCATACGGTGCCCAGACTGCCGATTTGCTTACGGGCTTTAAGTACATAGGCGAGCTGGTGACAAACCTTGAAAAGAAAGGTGAAACAGACCGCTTTATCGTAGGTATGGAAGAATCATACGGCTACCTTCGCGGCGCTCACGCAAGAGATAAGGATGCAGTTGTTGCCTCTCTTCTCATTTGCGAAATGGCTTCATATTACAAGCTTAAAGGTATTTCTCTTAAACAGTTTATGGACGGCATTTATGAGAAATACGGTATGTACTTAAATACCGTTCTCAATTTCAGCTTTGAGGGCGCAACGGGTATGCAGAAAATGGCAGATATGATGAACGATTTGCGAGCAAATCCGCCGAAAGAAATTGCAGGAGCCCCCGTTGTGAAATCATCTGACTACAAATTAAGCGTGACGAAAGATATTGTATCAGGCGAGGAAACGGAGATTAAACTGCCGAAGTCAAATGTACTTTCCTTTGTTATGCCTGATAACAGCAAGGTCATTGTCCGTCCTTCAGGTACAGAGCCTAAAATTAAGGTTTATATTACTGCTTGCGGTAATTCAAGGGAGGAATCGACCGTAAAATCGGAAAAAATCGCTGAAGATATGTCAAGAATTTTAGGAGTATAGTAATGGACAGAAATAAGTTTGTTAAATTTACCGCTGTTTTTCTTGCGATAATAATGGCGCTTAGCGCGGCAACAATAATACTCCAAGTATTGTTTGGATGAACATTTCGCCCGAGTTTTCCTCGGGCGATTTTTGTCGATAATAACAGATAATTATGATATTTTGCGAATTTGTCTGTTTTTAACAAAAAAATCAGTTGACAATATGATTTTTTTGTGATATTATCTTTTGTATTAGTAGGTGTGTATTTATGAACGGTAAATCTATTTTCGATTTTAGCGATAATGAACTTGTAGAATTTGCCGTTGGGGGCAATGCAGAGGCTTTTCCCGTTCTTTTAAAGCGCTATTCTCACCGAATTTTAGAAAAGGCAAAAAGCTTTTCCTTTACTCAGGGCGTTGAAGCGGACGATTTTTATCAGGAAGGCGTTATCGGCTTTTATTCTGCAATTTTTTCCTTCGACCCTTCAAAAAGCGACAATTTTTCTTCGTTCGCAATGGTTCTCACCGAACAAGCTATGCAGCGGTATTATAATTCCGTAAACCGCAAAAAGCATATACCGTTAAAAAACTATGTTCAAATTGAAGATTTAACTGATGTTGAATCGAAAAATCCTTCACCTGAGGATATGATAATTTTAAAAGAACAGCAGAATGCATTTTTTGATTCGCTGTCCCCGTTTGAGCTTTCCGTTGCAAAATCTTATCTTCTCGGTTTTTCAAGAAAAGCAATAGCGGAAAATTTGAACTGCGAATTAAAGCAAATTGACAATGCGGTTCAGCGCATTCGTCAAAAAATTAAAAAGGATTAGTATGCCCTTGCCTTAGAGGAGCATTTTTGGGTGCAGGCGGTGCAATTCCGCTCGGGGTAAAAATATTTTTAGCGAGGTAGCAAAATGTACGAAGACAAGACCCTTACCTGCAAAGATTGCGGAAACGAATTTGTTTTCACAGCAGGCGAACAAGAATTTTATGCTGAGAAAGGTTTCGAGAATGAGCCTCAGAGATGCAAAGAGTGCCGTGTAGCACGCAAAAATGCAGCTCGCAGCGCAAGAGAGTATCATACAGCAGTATGTGCATCATGCGGCGGTGAAGCAAGAATTCCGTTCGAACCCAAAGATGACAGACCTGTTTATTGCAGCGATTGCTTTGCAAAAATGAAAGGCGAATAATCGCTTTGCAAAATTAAAAGGTAATAATCTTAATGAAAAGGCGCGGTTATCCGTGCTTTTTCTTTTGTATATTTTTTTCATTTTCTGACAAAATATTGTCGGGAGTGAAAATTATGATATTTTTAAAAGCATTTATTATCGGCGGAATAATTTGTGTTGTAGGTCAGCTTTTAATTGACCTTACAAAGCTTACGCCTGCAAGAATACTCGTATCCTTTGTTGTTCTCGGAGTTTTGCTCGGTGCGTTGGGGCTTTATCAGCCAATCGTTGAGTTTGCAGGGGCAGGCGCTACCGTGCCGCTCACTGGGTTCGGCAATATGTTAGTTCAGGGAACGCAAAAAGCAATACGGGAAAAGGGCGCGCTGGGCATTTTAACAGGGCCTTTGTCTTCAGCGTCCGTGGGCATAACAGTTGCCATGATGAGCGGTCTTGTTGTGGCGTTAGTTACAAAACCTAAATCTAAGTAAAAAATAAAAGCAAAAAATTAAGGGGCTCGTTTGAGCCCCTTTGACTTTCGGTAAAAGTTTTTTAAGCAACAGTTTCGGAAATAAAGCTGTCGTCACAGCAAGAGCAAGAAACATAATTTTCAGCGTCATTGCCGATAACAACTCTTTTACTGTCAACATATTTTTTAATTACAACGTAAGCGGCAAATGCGGCGCCTGCGATAAGTGCGAGAACAGCAATTACTTTTAAAGCCTTTTTCATAAAAAATTCCTCCAAAATTTATTATGCAACTATTATAACAAATTTTTTAAAAAAGTCAATGAAATAAAAAGAAAAATACCGCTGCATTTTGCAGCGGCACAAAACTTCCGAAACAATGACTTATGCTTTGTTAAGCTTCGTCACGAGGGCGGACTTTTTACGAGCAGCGTTGTTTTTGTGGATAAGGTTTTTAGCAGCAGCCTGGTCAATTTTCTTGACAGCAAGCTTTACAAGCTCTTCCTTATCGGCAGCGTTTGCTTCGATAGCAGCGTTAGCCTTTTTAATAGCAGTTTTAAGAGCTGAATTAGCAGACTTATTACGCTGTGCCTTTGTTTTGTTTACGAGAACACGCTTTTTAGCTGATTTAATATTGGGCATTTGTCACACCTCCTTCGCATTTACGGGGTATATATTATCACGAATACAAATAAAAATCAAGTTTTTTTTTATAATTTGGATAGTATTTTTTCTTTTTGGCATAATAAAACGAAAAAAGGAGGCAGAAAAGTGAATTACAGAACTGATTTAGCCCTTGAAAGACAGGAAATTTTGGAAAAAAGTGAGCAAGAGGGAATAAAGGTTACCCATTGGAGAAAAGAGAATGCTTTTGTAACGGAAATTGAAATATTAAACAGCACAGGGGAAAAATCGGTTGGAAAACCCAAGGGAAAATATATAACGGTGGATTTACCCGAGTTTTCTCACGAATCAGAGCTGCTTGACGGCCGACTTACAGCGCTTTCTTCCATTATCCGAGATTTACTGCCGAAGGAAAACGGTTCTGTCCTCGTTGCAGGTCTGGGCAATGAAAATATTACTCCCGATGCTTTGGGACCTATGTGCGCTGGCAAAATTTTTGCTACAAGACACATAAGAGAAGAAATGAAAAAAGACCTCCAAATTGACAGTATTCGTTCCGTGGCTTCCGTTTCAACGGGCGTATTAGGGCAGACGGGAATTGAAACTGCCGAGTATATTAAATCGGTTGCCGATATTGTAAAGCCCGTTGCAATAATAACTGTTGACGCTTTAGCGGCCCGTCGCCTGTCAAGGCTCGGAAAAACCGTTCAAATTTCAAATACGGGTATAATCCCGGGGTCTGGTGTAGGCAACGCAAGAGCCAGAATTGACGAATCCACAATGTCCGTTCCCGTGGTGTCAATCGGCGTTCCTACCGTTGTTGACGGTATCACTCTTATTAACGATTTGACTGACAGAAGGATTGACGCCGAAAAAATTCCCTCTGATTTAAAAGAAACTATGGTAACGCCGGGGGATATTGATACGGTAATCGAACGGGCGGCAAATCTTTTGGCGCTGGCAATAAACTGCGCATTGCAAACAGAAATTGAGCCGTCTGTTTTTCTTTCTCTGTTTTGATTTTAAGTAACCACTGCTTAAGTAATATCCACAATCTTTCAGCATATATTTAACTGAAATATTATTTAAGGCGGGCGAATATATGAGAAGACGAAGACGGACAAGACGGCACAGAAGAAAAATCTTCAGTTTAAATAAAATTGCATTTTTTTGCGTGATTTTGTCAATAGCTATTGTATGCGGAGTATTTTTAACTCCGCAAAAACCGTTAAATAAAACGGAAGAGCAAACCGTACAAACTGTAAATTCCGAAGAGATTGAAACCGAAACCGTAAAAACCGATGCCGAAAAAAATAAAGCTGAAATTAAAAATGTGTCAAATATTTTCCCGTCTGTTTACAGCGATATCACAAATGCCGAAACGAAAGCAAAAGAAACATTGTCGGATATTTCCAACGACGGAGCAATAATTTCAGAGGACTATTCTTCAAAAAATGCAACCTCTGCAATAGGCTCACTGTATCTTAGGAATACAACAAAAAATACCGATATAAACATTGAAGCCTATTTGAAAAAGGATATTTTTGCAAATATAAATAAAGATAAAACTCAACCGGTTGTGCTGGTTTATCATACCCATTCAACCGAGAGCTATCAAATTACGGAAAATGAGTTTTATTCAAATTCACTTGTGGCGGATTCCGAAACTCTCGGTATCATAAGAGTAGGCGATGCACTTTGCAGTACGATTGAATCTTACGGTTATAAAGTAATTCACGACAAAACAGTTTACGATTCTTCTTACAACGGTGCATTTGACCGCTCCCGTGAAAAAATATCCGATATTTTAAGGGCTAATCCGTCAATTCAAATTGTAATTGACCTTCACCGTGACGGGATTAGCCGAAAAGACGGCAGTAAGGTTAAAACCGTAACTGAAATTGACGGCAAAAAGGTTGCGCAAATTCAAATAACGACAGGCTGTGAGGACGGCGCAGTTACAAAATTTCCAAATTGGGAAAAGAATCTTACCTTTGCCCTTCATCTTCAAAAGTCGTTGTCCGATTCTTATCCGCACATAGCAAGACCTCTTTTGTTCTGTGCAAGAAAATATAATATGGATTTAACTCCCTGCGCTGTAAACATTGATATAGGCACTGAATCAAATACAGTCCGTGAAGCTGTCTATTCAGCGGAAATACTCGGAAAATCAATAGTTGAAATAATAAAGGAATGTGAAAATCAATGACGGAAACATACAGAATTTTAAAGTATTATTTTATTACCGCTATACTTACGGTTTTACTGACTGCCGGAATGTGCGGATTCTTTATTGCAAAAACAAACAGTGAATTTATGCTATTCGGTTAATTGCAATTGCAAACACCTTGCATTTATCGCATAATTTATGTTACAATAAATTATCAAAAAATAATGAAATGCAGGGGAGTTTTATGAATTTTACAGATATAGGCAACGGGCAGGTTGAATGCTTTGCCGTAATCAAGCAGTGTGAGGTTAAAGCGGCTAAAAACGGCACCAGCTTCCTTGACCTTGTACTTTCCGACAAGGAAGGGGAGATCTTTGCAAAGATTTGGGATTATACCCCGTCTCTTACAAACAATTTTTCTGCCGATATGCTTGTTAAAGTCAGAGGTAAATTGCAAAAATACCGTGATAATGACCAGCTTATAATTGACAGAATCAGAGAGGCTACGAGTGCAGACGGCGTTTCTTTAGACGATTATGTAAAGTCGGCAGATTATAAAGGCGAGGATATGTTTGAAAGTCTTATCAAGACTGTTTCCGAATTTCACGACGAAGAACTGAAAAAACTCGTGATTTACCTTTTAAACGAAAACCGCGAAAAGCTCGTTTGTTTTCCTGCCGCATTTAAGCTCCACCACGCCATTCGCGGAGGGCTTATGATGCATACTCTCTCAATTGTTAAGCTTTGCGAGGGTGTTTGCAGGGTTTATCCTTTTGTTAACCGTGAGCTTTTAATTTCGGGTGCGGTGTTGCACGATATTGCCAAAACTATGGAATTTGAAATCAGCGGAACGGGTCTGGCATCAGGATATACGGTAGAGGGCAACCTTATAGGGCATCTTGTAAAGGGCGCTATGATGGTAGCCGAGGCCGCAGAGAGCCTCGGAACCGATAAAGAAAAATCAATCCTTTTACAGCATATGATTATCTCACATCACGGTGAGCCGGAATTCGGCGCCGCAGTAAGACCTCTTTTTCTTGAGGCAGAGTTACTCTCTCAGCTTGACATGATGGATGCCACCGTTTATGAAATAATGGATGCAACCGCAGGCATTAAACAAGGTGAGTTTACAAACAGACTTTGGGCGCTTGACGAGCGAAAGTTCTACAAATATAACGACGCTTCCCTTGAGGTTAATCTTTTTTAAATACATAATTTAAACTAAAATATCAAAGCCGCATATTGCAAAAACAATATGCGGCTGAATTTTTTTGACATATTTAAGCTTTATTTATGTCGCTCCAATTATAGTTTCTCAGTTCTCCCGATTCCAAAAGTTTGGGGTAATCCCATTGCCTTAACACCTCGTAAACTCCAATAGCTATTGCGTTTGAAAGATTAAGGCTTCGCGCTTCGTCAATCATAGGTATTCTAACGCACTTTTCGGCATTTTCATATAACAGCTTTTCAGGTAGACCTGCCGTTTCTTTTCCGAAAACAATATATACTTTTTCGGGGTATTCAACGTCAGTATGCCTGTTCTGTGCCTTAGTTGAAAAATAGAAAAAATTGCCGTCAGAATTTTTTTCAAAAAATTCGTCAAGGGAATTGTAATATGTAATATCAAGAAGATGCCAATAGTCAAGCCCTGCGCGCTTTAACTTTTTGTCATCGGGAGTAAATCCCATAGGACCGACTAAATGAAGTCTTGCGCCCGTTGCGGCACAGGTGCGCGCAACGTTGCCTGCGTTTTGCGGAATTTCAGGCTCTACCATAACAATATTAAGTTCCATTTTTATCACCTTTAATTTTTTTATACATTTACAAAGTATAACATTTATTGAAAAAATTATAAACATATATTTTTAATTTTTTTGCAGAAAAATCAAAAAATAAATGTGGTCAAAAAATTTCTTTTTGACTAAAAACACAAAGGGGGTAAAATAAATGAACAGCAAAGCGTACAAAGTAATGGGAGCAAGCCTTTTGGCAGGTACTGCGGCGGCCGTCATTACAAATTCGGTTTCAGGCGGCTCTTCAAAGCGCAAAATGAAGAAAACGGCGCAAAAGGCAGTTAACACAATAAGCGATATTGTGGACGGAATGTCAAATATGATGAAGTAGGGATTTTATGAAAGGATATTTTAAGTTTTTAACTCTTATCTTGGCAATTTCCCTGCTTTGTTCCTGCGGTAAGGCAACGAACGCGGACAATGGCACACTTGACAGTAAAGGTACACTTGACAGTGTGACCGAAATGAGCAACGTACCCGAAAGCGAACAAATCGAAGCCTTGGCAACGTTTTCAAAAGAGAAAAAATCCCACAGCTACGGAGTGGCAAAAGACGGAAAGCCCCATGAAATTTCAGTAACGGCACAAAAATATTTTGAAGATAACTCATTTAATGCATTTTGTCTTGACACCGTGTCAACGGATAAAGTTTTGTATTTAACCTTTGACTGCGGATATGAAAACGGTTATACTTCAAAAATTCTTGACGTGTTAAAAGAAAAAAATGTTCCTGCGGCGTTCTTTTGTACCTTAAACGAGGTTAAAGACAATCCTGAGCTTATTAACAGAATGATAGCCGAAGGGCATATTGTGGGCAACCATTCCGTAACGCATCCGTCCTTTGCAGAGATTTCGCGGGAGCAGATGAAAACTGAAATTCAAGGCTTTGAAGACTATTTAAAAGAGAATTTTAACGGATACTGCGAACCTTATTTCAGATTTCCCAAGGGTGAATACACAGACGAAGCACTAAACCTTGTAGGTTCTATGGGCTATTCAAGTGTTTTCTGGTCACTGTCATACGCCGATTGGGATACGAGCGCTCAAAAGGGTGCTGACTACGCTTACGAAAAAGTAATTGCAAGGCTTCACCCTGGCGCTGTCATACTTCTTCACAGCGTTTCTTCCGACAATGCAGGAGCAATGGCAAAAATCATTGACGAGGCACGCGCACAGGGGTATGAATTTAGAAGTCTCAGAGATTTCGGAAAGTAAAATTTACCAATAATATATTTTGAATTTCGGTTCAAACTATTATTGCAAACGCAAAGAATATTTTAGTAAGAGGGGTGTAATTACAATGGCTAAGAATTCAAAGAGCATGGTGCCCGAAGCACGTGAAGCTCTCAATAGATTCAAGATGGAGGCTGCTTCTGAAGTAGGCGTTAACCTTAAGAACGGCTATAACGGTGACCTCACATCTAAGCAGGCTGGTTCTGTCGGCGGACAGATGGTCAAAAAGATGATCAAGTCTTATGAAGACAGCATGAAATAAGAATTTTATTTCGTAAATTATGATTTTTATTGCATCAACAGTGATTCAGTAAAAATCATAAGTCTGCAAAAGGCCCGACGGGGGAATACTCTCGTCGGGTCACATTTTTTTGCCTATTTTTTTAAAAAAGGTATTGGAAATTCAAGCGGTTTGTAGTATAATAACCAAAACTATGTTTATATAAGGGGAGGTATGCGTTTTGCCTTCAAAATATTCAGTTTCACTTCAAAAAATCATCAGCGAGCACGGTTATGAAACTATGTATTTACCCTGTGACGCATCCGATATTTTTATAGAATCGCAAGAGGTCAACAGACCGGGGCTTTTGCTTACTGGTCACGACGCTTATTTTGATCCTGCGCGCGTTCAGTTTATAGGACTTTCGGAAATGGAATTTATTAAAAGCCTTCCGAAAGAAAAAATGCTTGAACGGATTGAAACTCTTACAAGTCAAAAACCGCCCGTAATTATAATCACACGGAATTTTGATTTACCCGACGGATTTTTAGAGCTGGCGGAAAAATACAAAGTACCCGTTTTAAGAACTGCTGAATCCACCTCAAGCTGTATGGCAACTCTTATATATTTCCTCGGCACACAGCTTGCCGAAAGAATTACAAGACACGGCGTTTTGGTTGAGGTTTACGGTGAAGGCGTTCTCATTGTAGGCGACAGCGGCGTTGGTAAAAGCGAAACGGCCATTGAGCTTATCAAGCGTGGGCACAGACTTATTGCCGATGACGCAGTTGAAATCCGCAAAGCCTCTTCAAAAACGCTTGTAGGCTCCGCGCCGGATAATATCCGTCATTTTATTGAGCTTCGAGGCATAGGAATTATTAACGCAAGGCGTCTTTTCGGTATGGGCGCCGTAAAGCTCACCGAAAAAATCAATATGGTTGTTCAGCTTGAGCCGTGGGATCCCGAAAAGGTTTACGACAGAATGGGGCTTGACAACGAGTATATTGACATTATGGATATTAAGGTTCCGTTGACGGTCGTTCCCGTAAAGCCGGGCAGAAACCTTGCAGTGATTATTGAATGTGCCGCTATGAACAACAGGCAGAAGAAAATGGGCTACAATGCCGCCCGTGAGCTTCTTCATCATCTTGGTATGGATGATGATTATCAACCAAACGCTCAGGAAATTGACATTTGGCAAAATTACTGATTTATATTGAAGAAATTACGATTAAGGGGATTTTTCAGTGTACGAAACATTAGCCTCAATAGCTCGAAATCTTGGTGCTGGCGTTGAATACAACGCTCCTATGTGTAAATACACAAGCTTTAAAGCAGGGGGGAATGCCTCTTTGCTTATAACGCCCAACAGCATCCAGTCTTTACGGGAAATAGTTATTGCCTGCAAAGAAAACGAAATTGAATATTTTATTTTGGGCAACGGGTCAAATGTTTTGGTGCGTGACGGCGGAATTGACGGTGCGGTTATCCGCTTAGGCTCTGACCTTTCAAAAATCACTCTTTTAGATGAAACTACTATATTTGCCGAAGCAGGAGCAGGCCTTAAATCAATTTGTAAGTTTGCCCTTGAGCATTCCCTTAGCGGTTTGGAGTTTGCTTACGGTATCCCCGGAACGCTGGGCGGTGCGGTTTATATGAACGCAGGCGCTTACGGCGGAGAGATGAAAGATGTGCTCTGTTCAGTATCGCATATTGACGAAAACGGCGAATTAGGAGAGCTTTCAAAAGAAAATTTAAATCTTTCGTACCGTCACAGCGCTTATGCAGAAAACGGATTTGTAATTACATCTGCAGTTATAAAACTTCAAAAAGGAAACTATGAAGATATAAAAGCAAAAATGAACGAGCTTTTATCTAAGCGTAAAGAAAAACAGCCTATTGAATACCCCAGCGCAGGCAGTACCTTTAAAAGACCTGAGGGCTATTTTGCAGGCGCGCTTATTGAGGACTGTAACCTTAAAGGCAAAGAAATAGGCGGAGCTCAGGTGAGCGAAAAGCACGCAGGCTTCATTATAAATAAAAATAAAGCTACGGCTTCGGATATTTTAAATTTAATTGAATTTGTTCAGGATGAGGTTTTCAAAAAACACGGAGTTCATCTTGAAACGGAAGTAAAAATTATCGGAAAATAAAGAAAGGAAAGGATTATGCAGCTTGTTATTGTAACAGGTATGTCGGGTGCAGGTAAGTCACGGGCAATTGACACGTTAGAGGATATCGGCTTCTTCTGTGTTGATAATATGACACCTCAGCTTATTCCCACTTTTGTAAAAATTCTCACCGATTCCACTGAGGTGAGAGAAAAAATAGCTTTTGTCGCTGACATTCGTCTGGGCGATTCGTTTTCAAGCCTTTTCAATGCCCTTGAAGAGCTCAGAATGATGAAAATAGATTACAAAATACTTTTTATTGACGCTAATAACGATGTTCTTATCAGGCGTTATCAGGAAACGAGAAGAAAGCATCCTCTTCAAAGCGAAGACAGTCCCAAAGAGCTTTCGGAAATCATAAAAAATGAGCGCGAAATGCTCAAAAAGGCACGCAATATTGCGGACTTCGTAATTGACACGTCGCTTATGACAAACTCGCTTTTCAAAGAGCGTGTTGCAGAGCTTTTTCTTGACGATATTACCGATTCAATAAAAATAAACGTTGTGTCCTTTGGCTTTAAATACGGAATCCCCACAGATTCCGACCTTGTTTTTGATGTAAGATGCCTTCCTAATCCGTTTTACATTGCAGAACTTAAAAATCATACGGGACTTGAAAAGGATGTCCGTGATTATGTTATGAAATTCGATCAGTCAAGAGGGCTTGTTCCGAAGCTTCAGGACTTGCTGTATTATCTCTTGCCTTTGTACAGAACAGAGGGCAAAAGTCAGCTTACGGTGTCGGTAGGGTGCACGGGCGGAAAGCACCGCTCCGTTGTTTTTGCCGAGATTTTAGGCGAAAAAATCAAAGAAAAAGGATATAATGCCTCGGTTTACCACCGTGACATAAACAGGTAAACATTATGTCATTTTCAGCAGACGTTAAAGATGAACTGATTTCCGTTGAAATTGAAAAAAACTGTTGCCTGCACGCTTTTTGCTATGGGCTTTTGCTGTGTTCGAGAAGCTTTTCTTACAGAGAAATTTCAATATTAACAGAGCACAGGCAAATAGCTGAAAAATATGCAGACACAATAAATAAAGTTTGTTCCGTGTCGCCGTGCATTGTGAAATCCGATGCGGGAAAATACCGTGTTGAAATTGAAAACGCCGAAGACAGAGCGAAAATTATGGCAAAATTCGGTTATGATACGAAACTGCGAACAATGCGTATAAATTATGCAAACATTGCAGACGATTGCTGTAAATCCGCATTTTTAAGAGGTGTGTTTTTATCCTGCGGAACGGTGAACGACCCTAACAAACGCTATCATCTTGAATTTGTTTTGCCTTACAAAAATCTTATTAAGGATTTAGCATATTTTATATCGGGATTTGAAGAGTTTGAGAAGGAACTTGAACCTAAAATAATTCAAAGAAACTCAAATTACGTTATGTATTTCAAGGGCAGTGAGGTTATTGAGGATATACTTACCGCAATGGGAGCCGTCACTTCAAGTCTTAACGTAATGGGCGTAAAAATGTATAAGGATATGCGCAACAACGTTAACAGAAAGCTGAATTTTGAAAGCGCAAATCTTGATAAAACGGTAAGCGCCGCTTCAAAACAGATAGAGGCAATCAGGAAAATTAAAAATACCGTCGGGCTGTCTTTTCTTCCGGAAGAATTGCGTGAAATCGCAATATTAAGATACGATAACCCTGATATGTCACTGCGTGAGCTTTCGGAAAATTTAAAGGTTTCGCTTTCCCGTTCGGGAGTAAATCATAGACTGAAAAAAATCTGCGACATTGCAGATTCCATAAAATAATAGTTGTATTTAAATGAAAAAAGGTGATTAACTTGAGGAAAAGAGAAGAATTTTCATTTGATTTTACTGAAGAAAAAAAGCAGTCAAAAAAAGGCTTCTGGGGCTTTGTCTACGAATGGGTAGATTCATTGATGTTTTCCATTATGATTATTTTAGTGGTATTTACTTTCTTTGTAAGGTTAGTAGGCGTTAACCAGGATTCGATGAATCCAACGCTTCAAGACGGTGACTGGCTTGCGGTTCAGTCAATAAATACCACTATTGAGCGAGGCGATATTGTTATAATTACTCAGCCCAACTCATTGGGTAAACCCCTTGTTAAAAGAGTTATAGCCAAAGGCGGAGACACTTTGGATATTGATTTCTTTGACCATAAGGTAATAGTAAACGGCGAGGTGCTGGACGAGCCCTACATAGCCGAGCCTACCGCACTTATGGGCAATATGATTTATCCTTTAACCGTTCCCGAAGGGAAGGTTTTTGTAATGGGAGATAACAGAAATCATTCTTCCGACAGCCGTGAAAAATATATAGGCTTTATTGATGAGGATTATATTTTGGGCGTGGCAAAATTCAGACTTTTGCCGGTAAGCAGCTTTGGTGGTGTAAAATGAGCGACAAAAAAACTTTAGGTATTATTTATGATTTTGCTGAAATATTGATGACGGCTGTTTTTGCTGTTACGGTTGTGTTTGCTTTTTTCTTTAAAACCTCAGTCGTTAACGGCGATTCAATGAAAGACACGCTTCATAACGGCGACACGGTAATAATATCGTCAATAAACAAAACTGTTGATTACGGCGATGTTGTAGTTATTTCTCAGCCGAATGTTATCAAAAAGGTTTTAATTAAAAGAGTTATAGCAGTGGGCGGGCAAACCGTGACCTTTGACAGTGAACATAAAAAGGTCCTTGTGGACGGGGTAGAGCTTAACGAGCCTTATCTTCCGGAAAAAATGGTTTTTTCGCCGTCAATGACGGGAAGCGTTACCGTTCCCGAGGGAATGCTTTTCGTTATGGGGGACAACCGTAACGATTCAACCGACAGCCGTGACCCCATAATCGGCTTTATTGACGAGCGTTATGTTGTGGGTAAGGTTCTTTATGTAGTCGGTGATACTCATTTGTTTGAAAATGACAGATAGTAAAGAATGTGAAAAATGAAAGAATTAAATACTAAAACATTAGAAAGTAACAGACTGATTCTTAGAAGATTTCTACTTGAAGATGCTGAAGGTATGTACAATAACTGGGCAACTGATTCAGAATGCTGTAAATTTTTGAGTTGGGATGTACATAAAAATATTGATGAAACTAAATCCGTAATTCAATCTTGGATTAACGGATATGATAGCGGAAGTTATAATTGGATTGTTGAGCTTAAAGATACTAACGAAGTAATTGGTAGCATAAGTGCAGTTTCAGTCAGTAAAAAACATTTTACTGCTGAATTAGGTTATTGTTACGGCTCTAAATTTTGGGGCAACGGTTATGCAACGGAAGCATTAAGAACGGTAATCGAATATCTTTTAAAAGAATGTAATTTTTATCTGATAGAGGCAAGACATATCAGCGGTAATCCTGCAAGCGGCAGAGTAATGGAAAAAGCAGGTATGCACAAAGATGCAGTCTTACGGAACAGAAGAATAAATAAATATACAGGAGAAAGAAACGACTCAGTTATTTATTCAATAAAAAAGGAAGAGTTATAGAAGGATATAAATATGGCAGACAGTCAAAAACAAGTCGTTCAATGGTTTCCGGGGCACATGGCAAAAACACGCAGGCTCATAAAAGAAAGTCTGCATTTGGTTGACGGTGTTCTGGAGGTTATTGACGCAAGAATCCCGTACAGCAGTTCAAACCCTGAGCTTGCGGAGTTAATTTCGGGTAAACCGAGAATAGTTTTATTAAACAAATGCGACCTTGCGGACAAAACCGTAACGAAAAACTGGATAGATTATTATAAAAAATCAGGTGTTACCGCAATTCCCGTTGACTGCCGAAGCGGTAAGGGACTGAATGCTTTTCCAAATGCCGTAAAAACTGTTCTTGCGGATAAAATCAAGAGCAATGAAGAAAAGGGTATGGCAGGAAAGGCGCTTCGGCTTATGGTTGTGGGGATTCCCAACACGGGAAAATCTTCCTTTATCAACCGAATGGCAGGTGCTGCCCGTGCAAAGGTTGCAGACAAAGCAGGTGTTACAAGGCACAATCAATGGTTTGCTATAGGAAACGGTATTGAGCTTCTTGACACCCCCGGCGTTCTTTGGCCGAAATTTGACGACCCGAAGGTAGGGGACAGGCTTGCATTCATAGGCTCCGTTAAAGACGAAATTCTTGACAGCGAGCTTTTAGCGGTAAGGCTTTTAGAGGTTATGAAGGAGCATTATTCCGAAAGGCTTTGCGAGCGTTATAAAATATCCGATTTTTCTGATTTGCAGGCTTGGGAAGTGCTGGAGTTAATAGGTAAAAAACGGGGCAATATTATGCGTGGCGGTGAGATTGATACAGAACGCACGTCTGTAATGCTTCTTGACGAGTACCGAGGCGGTAAGCTGGGAGTTATTTCCCTTGAAGCTCCGGAGGATATGTAATGGATTATGAGTTTGAAATTGCGGCGATGAATAAAGGCTTTAAAACGGTTTGCGGTGTTGACGAAGCAGGCCGTGGCCCTTTGGCAGGCCCTGTTTATGCCGCCGCGGTAATTCTTCCCACAGGGTTGGAAATAGCGGGCCTTAACGATTCAAAAAAGTTAACCGAGAAGAAAAGGGAAGAGCTTTTTGATATAATAACAAAAGAGGCTGTCTGTTATTCCGTGGGCATTGCAGACGAAAAGGAAATTGACGAAATAAACATTTTGAATGCCACATTTCTTGCAATGAAAAGAGCAATAAACGGTCTTGAAATACGCCCTGATTTTGCTTATATTGACGGAAACCGTGCGCCGAACTCAGGTATTTCCGAGGAAACGGTCGTAAAAGGTGACGGCAAGGTTATGTCCGTTGCGGCGGCGTCAATTATCGCCAAGGTTTCCCGTGACAGATTTATGCTAAAGAAGGCAGAAGAATACCCCGAATATCAATTTGAAAAGCACAAGGGCTACGGAACCCGTCTTCACTATGAAATGATTGAAAAATACGGCGTTTCGCCCATTCATCGCAGGTCTTTCCTTAAAAAGATTTTAGGTGATGAATCCAATGGATAATAAAATGACAGGTGATTACGGTGAGCTTACGGCTCTGCGTTATCTCCGATTTCACGGTTACAAAATAATTACGGTAAATTACCGCTGTAAATTCGGCGAAATTGATATTATAGCCGAAGACAGAAAATATATATGTTTTATTGAGGTTAAAACGAGAGGTGAAAGCAGTTATTTTTCACCTGCCGATGCAGTAGATTTCAGTAAACGCAGTAAAATTATTTCATCGGCAAATCTTTTTCTTAAAAGCTATGATTTAAAGCGTCAGCCTCGGTTTGATATTATTGAGGTTTATTTTAAAGATGATGAGCCGTCAGACCTTCATCATATTGAAGCGGCTTTTGACGGTAACGGTCAATAAATTTGTATTTTTTCGCAAGGAGCGTTGAGATTATGTATTACACAAGTACAAGAGACAAGTCGGTTCGTGTTACTGCTTCGGAGGCTATAACAAAAGGTATATCTTCCGACGGCGGACTTTTTGTTCCCACAGAAATTCCGAAAATAAACGAGGATTTTATTAAAGAGCTTATTCCTCTTTCATACATCGAAAGAGCAAAAAGAGTGTTAAGCCTTTATCTTACTGATTTTACCGATGAAGAGATTTCGTACTGCGTTGAGGGCGCATATAAACAGGGCAAATTCAGTTCGAATAAGGTTGCGCCGCTTTATGAATTAGCTGACGGAGAGTATGTTCTTGAGCTTTGGAGAGGACCTACCTGCGCATTTAAGGATATGGCTCTTCAGCTTTTGCCTTACCTTCTTACAACAGCCTCGGAAAAAACGCTTAAAGATACTGAAATAGTTATTCTTGTAGCAACCTCGGGCGATACGGGCAAAGCCGCTCTCGAAGGCTTTAAGGATGTTCCGAATACGAAGATATTGGTTTTCTATCCCGTTGACGGTGTAAGCCCCATGCAAAAGCTTCAAATGACAACTCAGGAGGGCGAAAATGTCAGCGTTTGCGCCATTGAGGGTAATTTTGACGATGCTCAAAGCGGTGTAAAAGCAATTTTTACAGACAAAGACATTGAAAAGAAATTTAAAGAAAATAATCTTGCATTTTCTTCTGCAAATTCAATTAACTGGGGCAGACTTGTTCCGCAAATCGTTTACTATGTATCAGCTTACTGCGATATGGTAGAAAAGGGTGCAGTAGCTTTGGGCGAAGAAATAAATATAGTAGTTCCCACAGGCAATTTCGGCAACATTTTAGCTGCGTACTATGCGAAAAAAATGGGAATCCCCGTTAAAACGCTTATTTGTGCCTCAAATGCAAATAATGTACTGACCGATTTTCTTAAGAGCGGTACTTATGACAAAAACCGCGATTTTTACTGCACAACATCACCGTCAATGGATATTTTGATTTCAAGTAACCTTGAACGTCTTCTTTTCCATCTCAGCGGTGAGGATGACAGTCAAGTTCGCGAATGGATGCAAAGCCTTTCGGAGTGCGGTAAATACACCGTTACAGACGAAGTGTTTGCACAGATTAAGGCTTTATTTGATGCAGGCTGCTGCGATGATTTTGCCACAAAGGGTACAATAACTGAAATATTTAATTCAAAGAATTATCTTTGCGACACTCACACGGCAGTGGCTTTAAATGTTTATAAAAGCTATAAAGCGCAAACAGGGGACAGCACTCCTGCCGTAATCGCATCAACCGCTAATCCGTATAAATTCTCGGCAAGCGTTCTTTCTGCCGTTTCAAAAGAAATCAAGGCAGATAATGAATTTGATATGGTTGACGAGCTTTTTGCAAAATCAGGCGAACCTGTTCCCGCTCAGCTCGCTTCACTGAAAGGTAAGTCACCGAGATTTAAGCAAGTTTGCAACAAAAACGATATGAAGCAGGTCGTTTTTGATATGCTCGGAATATAGGTGTAAACTCCGGTGTCAGCCGTTAATCAATCAGTGGCTACCTAAAAAAATGCGGAAGCCGTGCATTTGGCTCCCGCATTAAATTTATTTAAGGTTTTATTTGCAGTCTTTGCACTCTGATTCAAGTGTAAATGTTGCGCATCTTGTGTCGTCGCAGCAGCAAGCCTGATGAGTACCTACTTTAATAGCGGCGGCGGTGCAGTGGTCATTGCCGTCATTGTAATGGCAGTTTTGTGCGTCGCAAGTAATTCTGTTGTGGTTATCCATTTTATTAACCTCCCTTCAGCAATATTTTTTGCACTTTTTTAAAATTTATTCATTGGAGTTTTGATATGTCTTTATTTGTTATCGGAGATACGCATTTATCGTTGGCGACCGATAAACCTATGGATGTTTTCGACGGTTGGTGTGACTATACCGACCGTCTTAAAAATAATTGGCAAAAGCTTGTAAGTCCCGATGACACAGTCGTAATTGACGGTGATATTTCTTGGGGAATGAGCCTTGATGAATCGTATGAGGATTTCAAATTTTTAAATTCGCTTAACGGAACTAAGATTATCGTCAAGGGAAATCACGATTTTTGGTGGAGTACAAAGACGAAAATTGATGCGTTTTTTAAAGAAAACGGATTTGATTCTTTAAAAATTTTGCATAATAACGCCTACCGTGTGGGTGAATTTGCCGTGGCAGGCAGCCGTGGCTGGTTTTATGATGCTGAATCGGACGGAAAGGTTATGGCAAGGGAATGTGCAAGAATAGAACGCTCAATTCTTGATGCAAAAGAGCTGGGAGGAGAAACGGTGGTGTTTCTTCATTATCCGCCCGTGTCGGCAACGAAAGACTGCGAGCAGATAGTTGAAGTGCTGAGCCGTTACAGTATTAAACGCTGTTACTACGGTCATTTGCACGGTGCGGCTTCCAAATATGCCTTTAACGGTGAAAAATACGGAATAGATTTCAGACTAATTTCGGCAGATTATTTGGGATTTTGTCCAAAATGTGTTTATGTTCCGTGATTTCGATGTGCAAAGCACTGAAATTTAAGGAAAATATTGTATTTTAATTTTACTTGTGCTATAATATCAAGGATTATGGAATACAAATGTATTCAGGAGGAATAAGTTAATGTTAAAATCATCAAACAAAGTTGAAACCAATGTTTACGAGGTTGAAATTTCAATCGACGCTGAGACCTTTGAAGCAGCAATTCAAAAGGCATACTTAAAGCAGAGAAAGAATATCACCGTAAAGGGTTTCAGAAAAGGTAAGGCCCCCAGAACATTTATTGAGAAGATGTACGGCGAAGGCGTATTTTATGAAGACGCTCTTGAAATCGTTTATCCCGATGCCGTAAGCGAGGCTATTAAAGAGGCTGAGCTTGACATTGTTGACACGCCCTTTGATCTTGATGTAACCGAAATCGGCAAAAACGGCGTAGAAATGAAATTTAAAGTAACAGTTAAGCCTGAGGTAAAATTAGGTGAGTATAAAGGCGTAAAGGCATCAAAGCCTGCTGTAAAGGTTACTGCTGACGAAGTTAAGATAGAGCTTGCCAGAATGCAGGATCAGAACAGCCGCATGGTCAGCGTTGACGACAGAGCAGTTAAGAAGGACGACACAGCAGTTATCGACTTTGAAGGCTTTGTGGACGGCGTGGCATTTGACGGCGGTAAGGCTGAAAATTATGAGCTTGTAATCGGTTCAGGTTCATTCATCCCCGGCTTTGAAGATCAGATTATCGGTCACAAAACAGGTGAAGAATTTGACGTAAATGTTACTTTCCCTGAGGATTATCACGCAGAGCTTGCTTCTAAAGACGCTGTTTTCAAAATTAAGCTTCACGAAATTAAAGTAAAAGAGCTTCCTGCTCTTGACGATGAATTTGTTAAGGATGTAAGCGAATTTGACACACTTGACGAGCTTAAAAAGCACATAAAGTCAGACCTTGAGGAGAAGAAAAAGGCAGATGCCGATACAGCTTTCACAAACGAGCTCCTTGAGAAGGTAGCAAACGGCATAGAAGCAGAAATCCCTGCTGTTATGATTGAAAAAGAAGCAGAGGAAATGGTTGAAGAGTTTGCCTACAGACTTCAAATGCAGGGCATGGATCTTAATACATACCTTATGTACACTGGCATGGATAAAGATAAGCTTTTGGAAAATTATAAAACACCTGCCGAAAATCAGGTTAAGCTTAAACTCGCTCTTGAAGCTATCGTTAAGGCAGAAAATATTGAGGCAACCGATGCTGACTTAGACGCTGAGTATGAGAAGCTTTCAAAGGCATACAACATGGATGTTGATGCAATTAAGAAGGCAGTGCCTGCAGAAAATCTTGCAGGGGATATTAAGTCACAGAAAGCTATAGGTCTTATTAAAGACAATGCAGTAGCAGAAGAAAAGGCAGCAAAGAAAGCTCCTTCCAAGAAAGCAGCAGAAAAGGCTGACGGTGAAGAAAAGCCTGCAAAGAAAACTGCCGCAAAGAAAGACAGCGCAGAAAAGCCTGCTAAGAAACCCGCAGCAAAGAAGACAGCTAAAAAGACCGAAGAATAATTTTTCGGTAATTTAAGTAAATAATGTTTAGACGTTAAAGAATTGTCCAATAATTAAGTAAATCGGCGTTTACTTACAGGACAATTCTTTAATACTTTAAACTAAATGCCAATAAGGAGGAATTTTTATGGCACTTGTACCGTATGTTGTAGAACAGACAGGAAGAGGAGAGCGCTCATACGACATCTTCTCTCGCCTTTTAAATGACCGTATAATCGTTCTTTCCGATGAGGTTAACGATGCTACCGCTTCCCTTGTTGTAGCTCAGCTTTTGTATCTTGAGGGTCAGGACAGTGAAAAGGACATAAGCCTCTACATTAACAGCCCCGGCGGTTCAGTTACTGCAGGTCTTGCGATTTACGACACAATGCAGTATATTAAATGCGATGTTTCAACCATCTGCATGGGTATGGCGGCATCTATGGGCGCATTCTTGCTTTCCTCAGGCGCTAAGGGCAAAAGATATGCTCTTCCCAACAGCGAAATTATGATACACCAGCCTTCAGGCGGCGCACAGGGTCAGGCAAGTGATATTAAAATTACCGCAGACCATATTTTAAGAACAAGAGATAAACTTAATAAAATACTTGCTGAGAACACAGGCAAGCCTATTGAACAGATAGCTATTGACACTGAAAGAGATAACTTTATGTCTGCTCATGAGGCGCTTGAATACGGTCTTATTGACAAAGTGTTCGATAAAAGATAATTTTTTGGAGAAATAATATGGCAAGAGATAACGAAAAGTCTGTAAGATGCTCCTTTTGCGGTAAGCCGCAGGAGCAGGTTGAAAAACTTATTGCAGGCCCCGGCGTTTACATTTGCGATGAATGTGTCGATTTGTGCGCCGGTATAATCTGTGGTGAAGAAGACAATTCAAGACCCCGCGGCAAAAAGGTTAAAATCGAAGAAAAGGTTATTCCTAAGCCCCAGGAAATAAAAGAGAAGCTTGACGAATATGTTATAGGTCAGGATGAGGCTAAGAAAGCTCTCAGCGTTGCCGTTTACAACCATTATAAAAGGGTGTATTACGGCGGAAACTCTGATGTTGACATTCAAAAAAGCAATATTGTGCTTTTAGGTCCTACGGGCGTAGGCAAAACCATGCTTGCGCAAACCTTGGCAAGAATAATTGACGTACCCTTTGCCATTGCAGACGCAACAACTCTTACAGAAGCAGGCTATGTTGGCGAAGACGTTGAAAATATCCTTTTGCGCCTCATACAAGCGGCGGATTATGATATTGAAAAGGCAGAGCACGGCATAATTTATGTAGATGAAATTGACAAAATTGCACGTAAATCCGAAAATCCGTCAATTACCAGAGATGTAAGCGGTGAGGGTGTTCAGCAGGCGCTTTTGAAAATTTTAGAGGGCACCGTTTCAAATGTTCCGCCACAGGGCGGAAGAAAGCACCCTCAGCAGGAGTTCATTCAAATTGACACCTCGAAAATTCTGTTTATATGCGGCGGCGCATTTGACGGAATTGAAAAGATAGTCGAGAAAAGAATGGGCAATTCGGGTCTTGGCTTCGGCGCTGAGATTAAGAATAAGCAGGAATTTGCAGACGAAGATGTTTATTCAAAAATTATTGCTCAGGATTTGGTGAAATTCGGTCTTATTCCGGAGCTTGTAGGGAGACTTCCTGTAATTACAGGGCTTCAGCAGCTTCGCCGTGAGGACCTTATCAAGATTCTTTCCGAGCCTAAAAATGCTTTAATCAAGCAGTTTACAGAGCTTTTCAAGATGGATAATATTGAGCTTGAATTTTCAAACGACGCTCTCGTTTCCGTTGCAGACAAAACCTTGGCGCAAAAAACAGGGGCAAGAGGTCTTAGGGGTATTTTGGAAAATGTCCTTATGCCTATAATGTACGGCGCCCCGTCTGACTGTACCGTTTCAAAAATCATAATCACCCGTGACTGCGTTGAAAACGGCGCGGAGCCGGAGATTATTCGTGACAGTGATAGAAAGCCTGTTACTCTTACTACTAAATCAGCGAAAAGTTCAAATAAAAGAGCTATATAAATAATAATAAACCCTATACAAATAAAATGCTGTAGAAAGCTACGGCATTTTATTTTTTTATTTAAAAGTGCTTTTGTAAAAATGACACATTTATTACAGAATATGGCAAATTGTTGACAAATTAGTATATATAAAGTACAATATTTCAAAATAAAGCAATAATGCAGACTGAATCATTTTGCTGTGGATTATTAGTGTGAAAAACACGAAGAAAGGAACGGTACCGTGCACGGAAGGCCTTTTTATGACTTTTTGTGCGAAGACTGTATCGCATGGCGATTATGAAAGTTCTATATAAATTCCAAAACAGTATTTTTTTTCTTTTGAAAGCTACTTTATATATCGTTATAGTTGCGGCATTTTTTATCGTTTTCGGGTTAAAATATGAATGGGTTCTCGGTCTTTCAAGAACATCGGGCGTTTCGCTTGTTACGTTTTGCGTTGTTCTTACCGCAACCATTTCAGTTTACGGCGGTTATCTTATCGGAAGACTAAAATCCAAACCTATCATTATTTCTATGTCATTGGCAACGCTTGTTACGGACCTTGTAACTTATGTTGAATTTTGCATAATGAGCGTTAACGCTCACAATAATGACCATTTTGTTCTTGAATCGCCGGGTAGACTTATTATTGTTATGGCAATTCAAATTACAGCAATTGTTTTGTTTGCTTATCTAGGAAATTATGTTTATTTTACAATAAATCCCCCTGAGAATTGCTGTATTATAACCTCTTCGGAAAAATCACTTAACAATATTGCTTTAAAAATTGAAAAGTACCGCAAGCAATATAAAATAACGGATATGATTCATTATACGTCTCCGAATGTGTTTGATGTCATCAACAGAAATGACACAATTTTTCTTTACGATGTTCCGCAGAATGAAAAGATAGTCTTAAATGAATATTGCTACGCGAGCAAGAAAAACATTTATTATAATTTTGAAATGAATGATGTTGTGGCATTAGGTGCCAGAACTACTCTTCTTGATGACAAGCCGGTGGTTTCCGCCGTTGTCCGTGATTTAACGTTAGAGCAAAAATTCATTAAGCGTTTTATGGATATCCTCATTTCTCTTGTAGCGCTTATTGTGTTCGGTCCGTTAATGCTGGTTTGTGCTTTGCTTATTAAGCTTGAGGACGGCGGTCATGTATTTTTCCGTCAGGCGAGGGCAACTAAGGGCGAAAAGCTCTTTATGGTTTATAAGTTCAGAACAATGAAGGAAGAGGGGAGCTACAATAAGTCTGTTACCTCTGACGATGACCGTATTACAAAAGTAGGCAAGTATTTGCGTAAATTCCGTATTGACGAGCTTCCTCAGTTTATCAACATTTTAAAAGGTGAAATGAGCGTTGTAGGCCCTCGTCCTGAAATGGTTGAAAATGTTGATAAATACACGGCTGAAATTCCGGAGTTTTCTTACAGGCTGCGCGTAAAAGGCGGTCTTACAGGTTACGGTCAGATAGCGGGTAAATACAATACCTCTCCTAAGGACAAGCTGGTTCTCGATTTGCTTTACATTGAGCATTACAGCTTATGGCTGGATTTTAAGCTGATACTTCAAACCGTAACGGTTCTGCTGAAGGCTTCTGACAGTACGGAGGCTTTTGACGGAAAAGGCGAAAAGTTAAAGTACCACTTTACGGAGCCTATGGAGTAAACCTATAAAATTTATCCGCATACTGTATGTATGCGGTATATTTTTTAGGTTTGTATTGTTTATACCTCGCATTTGTGTTATAATAAATACAGATTGTGTGTTTCTATTGAGTTAGTGTGAAAAATATTAAGAAAGGGAAGGTACCGTAACAGAATAAACATTTATTTTTCTTTACATTCTGTATTGCACGGCGGTTGTTATGAAAAAGAATAACGATTTGTTTTCTAAGCCTAAAAAAGTGAAAAACAAAAATCCGAATTTTAAATATATTGTACTTTCTTTTTCTTTGTTTATTGTAATTTTATCTGCATTTTCGGCTTTTCTTTTTATGCGTTCCCTTGATTTTGATTTGGGAAATATTATTGACAGAACGAATACAGAAGCGCCGTCCGATGCTCCGACAAATGATGAGCAGACTTACTCAGTCTCAGAGCTTTCGGGGAAATCGGTCTATCTTTTAATGCTGACAGACGATTCTTCCAACGCCGATTTCGGATTTATAATAACTGCAGATTTTGATTCAAAAAGTATGACGGTTGCCTCTTTTGATGCAAATCAAAAGCTTTCAGACGGAAAAACTTATAGGGATATTTACGATACCGAGTTTATAAGCGGTCTTAAATCACGCTTAAATGCTGATTTTGACCTTTCCGTTGATAAGTATGTAATTTGTACTGCATCACAGTTTAAGCGGATTATTGCATCACTGGGCGGAGTAACGGTAAACGTTGCGGAAGACGTTAACTATAAATCGTCTGAATTTAACGTAAGTCTTGATAAAGGCACGCAAAAGCTCTCAGACGAATATGCATATAAATATTTAGCTATCGCTGAAATACAAGAAAAATCACGCATTATGTGCGATATTCTCGCAAGTGCTTTGACGCCTGAAAACAGCGAAAAATCTGACGACCTATTCAAGATTTTCGTCAATAACTGTAAAACGGATATTTCGGTTATTGACTACTCAAATTCTTTAGAAAAGCTCAAGATTTATTCAAACGCAGAAGACAAGTTTTATCCGTCCGTAAAAGGTTAATAAGGAGTGCTTATGAAAAAAGTCATAGGAGTAATATCGGTAATACTTTGCATTGCAGTGTTGCTTTCAGGGTGTTCCGTTACTCTTAATCCTGAAACGATTGATAAAATTGTTTCAAACATATCCGACTCGTCAACGGATATTCCCGTTTTAGAGGAAAATTATAACGGCAAAGATAATTACTACTATTCTTCTCTTGATGAAAAGGGCAAAAAAGAATATTCAAAAATATATAACGGTTATATGAATTTAAAGGATTTTACCGTTGATTTAACCCGTGACGAGCTGGATTATATGTTCAACTGCGTTCTCTATGACAATCCTGAGATTTTTTGGGTTGATTCCACCTATTCTTTTTCTAAAAGTCCCCGAGGGCTTTTTGTTGAGCCTGATTACAGGTGCAGTCTTGAAGAAATAAAGACAAAAACAGCGGAGCTTAAAGCCGCTGTCAGCCGTGTGATAGCTCTTTCCGGTTCGGGAAATTCCGACTATAATCAAGAAAAATTCTTTCACGATTATATATGCAAAAATACTGTTTACGATTTGTCAACCTATGACGGCTTCGGCGATACGGCTTACAGCGTTTTCTTTGACGGCAAAGCCATTTGCGAAGGCTATGCAAGAGCTATGAAAATGCTTCTTGACGAAGTGGGAATTTACAGTTACTTGGTTGTTGGGGAAACTGAAAACGAAGCAGGGCAAATTGAAGGGCATATGTGGAATGTTGTCTCCGTTGACGGAGAGCTTTACCATGTTGATTTAACTTGGGACGATTACGACGGCGAATTAGGTGAAATTAGTTATCTTTACTTTAATATGACTGATGAAGATATACGAAAAGACCATTTCGATATCGTACCTTACGACAATAACTGCAAATCCCAAAAGTTTAATTATTTTAATGTAAACGGCTTAATGTTCAACAGCTTTAATAATTTTAACGGTATGGCAAATGTTTGCGCCAACGGTTTAAATGAAGATTTAATACTTGAAATAAGATTTTCAAATGATGCCGATTACGAAGCGATTAAAACAAAAGCGCTGAATAACGAAACCGACAGAGCGTTTTTTGATTTTACTGTTGATGTCGCTTTAGCATCGGGCAAAAACATAACGAGCAAAAGTTATATTTATAACGACGACTTTAATTATTTGTGTATAGTGTTTGAGAAGGGCTGAAATATGGATAAAGAAAGAATTGAAAAGGCTTTCCGTGAAATACTTATTGCTATCGGCGAAGACCCTGACAGAGAGGGCTTGAAAGAAACTCCCAAAAGAGTTGCCAATATGTATGAGGAGATTTTTTCTGGGCTTACGGAAGACCCGGAAAAGCATCTTAAAATCTTCCATGAGGGCAACAGCGATGAAATAGTAATCGTTCGCGATATTCCGATGTATTCCATGTGCGAGCATCATTTTCTTCCCTTTGTCGGCAAGGCTCACATTGCGTATATTCCTAACGATAAAGGCGAGGTTATCGGTCTTTCAAAGCTTGCAAGAATTGTAAATTCCTTTGCACGCCGCCCGCAGCTGCAGGAAAGGCTGACTGCGCAGATTGCCGATTTTATTGATGGATCAATGAACCCGAAAGGCGTTGCGGTTATTATTGAGGCGGAGCATCTATGTATGACAATGCGCGGAATCCGTGCCGCTGGCTCGCAAACAAGAACCTCTGCACTGCGTGGGGGAATAAGAAAGGACGCTAAGACGCGAGCAGAGGTACTCTCACTGCTGGGCGATAAATAATTTTGAAATTTATACATAAAAACGGTAGTTTTGAGTTAGGCAGTAAAACTTTTATAATGGGAATACTTAATGTTACGCCGGATTCATTTTATGACGGCGGACTTTATAATTCTCCAGAAAAAGCACTCCAACAAGCACTGAAAATGGTACAGGACGGCGCCGACATTATTGATATAGGCGCAAATTCCACAAGACCCGGCGCAGATATTCTGTCTGCCGAGGAAGAATTGAGTATAATCAAAGAATATATTCCCTATTTGACTGCAAATGTTAATTCAGTATTTTCTGTTGATACCTTTTATCCTGAGGTTGCGGAATTTGCCCTTAATAACGGCGTTTCAATAATCAATGACATAAGCGGCGTGTTTAATCCTAAAATGGCTGAAACCGTAAAAAAACACAAATGCGGTTGGGTTATTATGTACAACGGCAGAAATTATATAAAAAATTTAGAAGATAATCGCTCGATTACTGAAAATGTTACTGACTTTTTTGCCGAAACATTAAAAAAGTGCGAAGATTTCGGTATCCCGTCTGAATACATAATGTTTGATGCAGGAATTGGATTTACCGAGAGTTATAACGACGATATTGAGCTTATAAAAAACACTTCCCTAATAAAAAACAAAAACTGCGCACTTTTGACGGCGCTTTCCAATAAAAGAGTAATTAAAAACAGCTCAGGCGCCGAGGGGGAAGACAGACTGTACGGCACTGTTGCCGCTAATGTTTTAGCGGTTGCAGGCGGTGCTGACTTTGTGCGTGTGCATAACGTTAAAGAAAACAGACTTGCTCTTAACACTGCGGATAAAATAATAAGAGGAATATAAAACAGTATGGATAAAATTATAGTTAAAAGCCTTAAAATTTTTGCCTTTCACGGCGTAAATCCCGAGGAAAAAGAGAACGGTCAGAATTTTGTTTTTGATATAACCGCTTTTTTGGATTTGAATAAGCCTTGCAACTCCGACGATGTAAACGACACGGTAAGCTACGCAAAAATTATTAAATCCGTAACACGCATAGCGACGAGCGAAAAGAACGATTTGTTAGAAAGAGTTGCCGAACGGGTTGCAAACGGTCTTTTTGAAGATTTTCCCAAAATCCAAAAGCTTAAAATCACTTTAAAAAAGCCTGAAGCTCCCATAAATGCCGATTTTGATTATGTAGCCGTTAAGATTGAAAGGGAAAGACAATGAGAGCATATTTAAGCATAGGCACAAATATGGGGGATAGGCTCAGAAACTTGCAAAATGCGGTTGATTCGTTAAAGCTACTTCCGAAAACGGCTGTTACAGAGGTTTCGCCTGTTTATGAAACTGACCCGTGGGGATTTGAAGATCAGGAAAATTTCCTTAATATTGCCGTAGAGCTTGAAACCGAGCTTACACCCGAATCGTTGCTGGGTGCTCTGTTGGGGATAGAAGCGGCGCTTGGCAGGGTTCGACTGTTTAAAAACGGGCCGAGAATTATTGATTTGGATTTACTCCTTTTTGAAAACGAAACAGTGAATAACGATGTTCTCGTTCTTCCTCACCCACGAATGTTTGAACGTGAATTTGTATTAAAACCTCTACACGATTTAAAATCTATGCAGAATAATGAAGAAATTGCCTCAGCACTGAATAAAATTGAAAGCGGAAAAGCAAGGGCTTTTGACGGAAAAATAATTTAAGTTGTAAATTACAACATAAAACGGAGAATTTATGAATTACATAGTAATGGATCTTGAATGGAATAACGCGTATCTTAAATCTGCTCACAGTTTTGTGAATGAGATTATTGAGGTGGGAGCTGTAAAGCTTAATGAAAAGCTTGAAATGATTGACACGTTTTCTCAGTTTATATGCCCCGTAGCCTCAAAAAAAATAAGGGCAAGAATAAAAGAACTCACTCACATTGAAAATGACGATTTAGTAAATGCAAATCCATTTAAGACGGTAATGGCAGATTTTGCAAATTGGTGCGGTGAGGATTTTGCAATACTCACTTGGGGTGATTCGGACATTCGAACACTCGTTTCAAATTACAAATATTTCGGAAAATTGCACGACGTATTTTTTATTGAACGGTATGCTGATATTCAAAAATACTGCCAGGAATTTATCAATATGGAAAATGTTCAGCAGGCGGGGCTTTCTTATGCCGCCGAATGTCTTGAAATAAATTCGGACGATTTTCCACACCACAGAGCACTTGACGACAGCTTGCTTAGCAGCGAATGTTTAATAAAAACCTTTGACGCAGAGAAAATCAGCAAACATATTAAAGTTTGCAATGGGGAGTTTTTTGAAAAGCTTTCATTTAAGCCTTATTACATTGGCAACCGAAACGATCCTTTGGTTGACCAAAGTGTGTTTAACGAGTTTTGCGATATTTGCGGCGGAAGCGTTCAAAAATTGAAAAATTGGAAATATACTAACCATTCATTCAGAGCGGTGTTCTATTGCGAGCATTGCGACAGGCAGTTCAGAGTAAACGTTCGCATAAAGAAACTTTACGACAGAGTAGACGTTAAACGAAATACAGTCGAGATTGTTAAAGCGAGCAAGGAAGCAGAATAAAAAATGCAGTTCAAAACGAACTGCATTTTTTGTTTGTAAGTTTAAATTATTTTATAACTCTTACTCTGATAACGTTTTCAATAGCTTTAATTGATTCAAGAGCCGCATCTGAAACGTCAGCGTCTGTATCAAGCATTGTGTAAGCGTATTCGCCCTTTGATTTATTAACCATATTGTCAATGTTAACGTTTTCGCTGGCAACAGCCGTTGAAATCTGACTGATAACATTTGCAACGTTTCTGTGAATGATTGTAATTCTTGTTCTTCCCGTTCTCGGAACATTTACATTCGGGAAATTAACGGAGTTCACGATATTTCCGTTTTCAAGGAAATCAATTATTTCGTTTACAGCCATAACTGCGCAGTTGTCCTCGGATTCGGGAGTTGATGCACCGAGGTGGGGGATAACGATAGCGCCGTTTGCATCGAGCAATGCATCGTTGCCGAAATCTGTAACGTAAGCGGCTACTTTTCCTTCGGACAGAGCGGCAATAATATCGTTTGTATCAACAAGCTCACCGCGTGCAAAGTTAAGGATTCTCACGCTGTCCTTCATTTTTGCAATGCTTACCGTATTAACAAGTCCTTTTGTTGAATCAGTAAGGGGAACATGAAGAGTGATGTAATCGCAGTTGGCAAAAATCTCGTCAAGGCTTGTAACATGCCGAACATTCCTTGAAAGGTTCCAGGCGGCGTCAACCGAAAGGTACGGGTCATAGCCGTAAACCTCCATACCAAGTGAATTTGCCGCATTAGCTACAAGCACACCGATAGCGCCAAGACCGATAACGCCTAACTTTTTGCCTTTGATTTCAGGACCTGCAAAAGCTGATTTGCCTTTTTCAACAGACTTTGAGAAATTCTCATCGCCCCGAAGCGTAGCTTTAACCCAATCAATAGCAGGAACGATTTTTCTTGATGCAAGGAAAAGTCCGCAAAGCACTAACTCTTTCACTGCATTTGCATTAGCGCCGGGAGTGTTGAAAACAACAACGCCGTCTTCAGCGCATTTTTGAACGGGAATATTATTAACACCGGCTCCCGCTCTTGCAATAGCGAGTGTTTCGGGCGCTAATTCCATTTCGTGCATTGATGCGGAACGGACAAGAACAGCATCAGGATTTTTAATATCATCCGAGCACTTATAATTGGATGTGAAGTTTTTGATTCCCGTTGCGGAAATCTTGTTTAAAGTTAAAATATTATACATACGAATTTACCTCTTTATGAATTAGCTGCTTCAAATTCAGCCATAAATTTAACGAGTGCTTCAACGCCTTCATAGGGCATAGCGTTGTAAATTGAAGCTCTCATACCGCCAACCGAACGGTGACCCTTAATGTTAACAAGACCTGCCGCAGTTGCCTCTTTAACGAATTTAGCGTTAAGCTCTTCGCTGTCAGTAACAAAAGGAACATTCATAAGAGAGCGGTCTTTCGGAACAACAGTGCCCTTAAACATTTTTGAATTGTCAAGGAAATCGTAAAGAAGCTGTGCCTTTTTAATGTTTTTCTCTTTCATCTTTTCAAGTCCGCCGTTGTCTTTCAGCCACTCAAGAACAAGCTTGCAAATGTAAATTGTGTAGCAGGGGGGTGTATTGTAAAGAGAATCGTTATCAGCCATAAGCTTGTAATCAAGCATTGAGGGCGTGTAATCTCTTGCGTTACCGAGTAAATCCTCACGGATAATGCAAATTGTAAGACCTGCAGGAGCAACGTTTTTCTGAGCGCCGCCGTAAAGCATACCGAACTTTGAAACGTCAATGGGCTCTGAAAGGAAGCAGGATGAAATATCTGCAATAAGCGGAACGTCGCCGGTGTCGGGCAAATCACGGATAATATTTCCGTGAACCGTCTCGTTCATGCAGATGTAGAAATAGTCGGCATCTGCTCGGAATTCGTTCTTATCCATTTCGGGAACACATGAGAAGTTCTGTTCCTTTGAAGTTGCAACAATCTTTACATCGCCGTATTTAGTGGCCTCTTTGTAAGCCTTATTTGACCACTGACCTGAAACTACATAGTCGGCCTTTCCACTGCCGTTCATAAAGTTCATAGGAATTGCCGCAAACTGAGTTGAAGCGCCGCCCTGAAGAAAAAGAACCTTGTAATTGTCAGGAATGTTCATAAGCTCACGAAGAAGAGCCTCTGCGCCCTTAATGATTTCATCATAAACTTTTGAGCGGTGGCTCATTTCCATAACGGATTGACCGCTTCCTTGGTAATCAAGCATTTCTGCTGCTGCTTTTTTCAATACTTCTTCTGGAAGCATTGAAGGACCTGCTGAAAAATTATAAACTCTTGCCATAATAGTAACCTCCAAATAAATTTTCTAAAATAATATATGTGAAAAAAGAAAAACCTTTTTACGCATTGCGTGTATTGTATCAAAGTTAAACCTTAAAAGTCAATAGATTGACAAAACATTAACAAAAATTCCTCTAATTAATTAAATATTTTCTAAAACTTATTAAAAATTTTAACAATCTATACAAAAGTGACAAAAAATACTATTTAATTATAAGGATAAATGTAATCAGTTTACTTGCTTATTTTGTCTTATTACTGTATAATA
>JAFLUN010000001.1:0-12870 GCA_022508785.1 Oscillospiraceae bacterium | reverse complement strand
ATTATGGAAACAGTAAGCAATTTCATAAAAGACTTTAACGATAAATCTGTTTTAATGCCGATGGTAGCATTGCGAGGGCTTGTAATTTTTCCGCAGATGACAATGCACTTTGACGTCGGCAGGCAAAAGTCTATAAAAGCCATAAAAACTGCAATGGAGCAGAAAAAGAATATCTTTCTGTCAACGCAAATTGATATGGAATGTGACGACCCCAGAACCTCGGATATTTACAGTATGGGTGTCGTTTGCGAAATAAAGCAGGTTATAAAGCTGCCGGGAACCGACGCCCTGCGAGTTGTTGTTGACGGGCTTTACAGAGCTGAGCTTATAAGTATAAATTCCGCAAATCCGTTTCTTTCGGCAATAGTTTCAAAGGTTGAAAGTAAAAAGGTCTCGAAAGACGATACGATTTATGAGCAGGCGCTCGTTCGCAGACTTGCGGCAATTTTTGAAGATTATTCTTACCTTCTTCCTAAAATGCCGCCTGATGTTATTATCGGAGTTTCAGTCCGTAAGGAAACAAACGAGCTTACGGATTACATTCTTTCTAATATTCCCCTTGAGTATTCTCTTAAGCAGTCCTTGCTTGAAGAGCTTGACCCGATTAAGCGAGCCGAGCGGCTCTGTTTGGTTTTGTCAAAGGAAAAAGAGCTTTTATCCATTGAAGAGGAGATAAACGAAAAGGTTCAGCAGCAAATTGACGAAAATCAAAAGGAATACTATCTTCGTGAGCAAATAAAGGCGATTTCCGAGGAGCTGGGCGAGGGTGAAGATTCCGTATCTGAAGTTCAAGCTTACAGAGAGAAAATTCACGAATTAAATTTCAGCGAAAAAACGGAGAAAAAGCTTCTTCGTGAATGTGACAGAATGATGAAAATGCAGCCGTCAAGTCCTGAATCGGCTGTTACAAGAGCGTATCTTGACAAAATAATTTCTCTTCCGTGGAATGTGTTTACGGAAGATAATCTTGATATTCAAAATGTTGAAGAGACCCTTGAAAAAGACCATTACGGTCTTAAAAGTGTTAAAGAACGCATTATTGAATTTCTTGCAGTCAGAAAAATAAAACCCGATGTAAAAGGTCAGATAATCTGTCTTGCAGGCCCTCCCGGAGTGGGCAAAACCTCAATTGCTCGGTCACTGGCTTTGGCAATGGGCAGAAATTTTGCCCGAATTTCTCTCGGCGGTGTTCGTGACGAGGCAGATATCAGAGGTCACAGAAAGACCTATATCGGCTCAATGCCCGGCAGAATTATTGAAGCAATAGACAGTGCCGGCAGTTCAAATCCCCTTATCCTTCTTGACGAGGTGGACAAGCTGGGTTCGGACCACAGAGGGGACCCTTCATCAGCATTGCTTGAGGTTTTGGACGGTGAGCAAAACTGTGCATTTGTTGACCATTACCTTGAAATTCCTTATGATTTAAGCAAGGTTTTATTTATAACCACTGCAAACGATGTAAGCAGTATTCCTGCACCCTTGCTTGACAGAATGGAAATCATTGATATTCCGGGGTACACTCACGAGGAAAAATTCCAAATCGCAAAACGGCATTTAGTTCCCAAACAAATAAATGAAAACGGACTTAAAAAAACTTGGGTGAAATTTACCGATAAAGCGATCAAAGAAATAATCAGCGGTTATACTAAAGAAGCAGGTGTCAGACAGCTTGAGCGACTAATCGGTACTTGCATCCGCAAAGCCGCCGTTCAATATGCAAAAGGCTTTGACGGTAAAATTACCTTTAAGGATAATGAAATTGAAAAATATTTAGGTGCAAGAAAATTTAAGCCGGAGGAAAAATCAAGGAAAAATGCCGTAGGCGTTGTAAACGGTTTGGCTTTCACCGCTGTGGGCGGAACAATGCTTACCGTTGAGGTCGTTACCATGAACGGTAAAGGCGCTTTGGAGCTTACGGGCTCGCTGGGCGATGTTATTAAGGAATCCGCAAGAGCCGCCGTGTCTTATATTCGTGCTAATGCCGAAAAATACGGAATTGACAGCAGCTTTTACGAGAAAAAGGATATACATATTCATTTCCCTGAAGGTGCAGTTCCGAAAGACGGCCCCTCAGCAGGTGTTACAATATTCACGGCTTTAGTTTCTGCGCTGACAGGCTGTAAGATCAAATCAAGCGTCGCAATGACGGGCGAAATTACGGTTACGGGCAGAGTTCTTCCCATTGGCGGACTTCGTGAAAAGACGATGGCGGCGTATGTTGAGGGCATAAAGACCGTTATTATTCCGAAAGCCAATGCAGGCGATTTAGACCAAGTTGACGAAAAGGTTAAGGATAATATTGAGTTTATTTTTGCCGAAACTGCAGACGATGTTTTAAGAGCGGCTTTGGTGTGAGGTAGGTATGAGATACGAAAAAGCAGAATTTAAAAGCGCATACGGAACCTTTGAGCAACTCCCTTTGTCCGACTTGCCCGAAATAGCCTTTGCAGGTCGGTCAAATGTGGGCAAAAGCTCACTGCTTAACAAGCTTTTTATGCGTAAAAATCTTGCAAGAGTAAGCTCGGTTCCCGGTAAGACGATTACCATTAACTTTTACGGAGTTGACGGTGTTAATTTTGTGGATTTACCCGGTTACGGCTACGCAAAGGTTTCCCGCTCGGAAAAGCAGCGCTGGGCGAAAATGATGGAAGGGTATTTTAACTCAGGAAGAAACATAAAGCTGGTTGTTCAGCTTATAGATATGCGCCATCCGCCGACAAATGACGATATTATGATGATGGAATTTCTTGAAAGCACGGGAATAGATTTCGTCGTTGTAATGACAAAAAGCGATAAGCTCAACAAAGGCGATTATAAAAAACGCCTTGAAAAATCAAAGGAAGAATTGAGCTTTATTGACAGTGAATACATTATTCCGTTCTCATCGCAGACGGGCGAAAATATTGATAAAATCAAAGCGGTTATTGAATCGCACTTGGAGGAGTAAAAATGGAAAAAACACCTTTTGTAACAAAAGAAAAAGCAGAAGAAATAGCTTCTGTTTATCCCACGCCTTTTCATTTATATGACGAAAAGGGGATTCGTGAAAACTGTAAAAACATTTATAAGGCGTTTTCATGGAATAAGGGTTTTCGTGAGTATTTTGCGGTAAAGGCAACGCCTAACCCGTTTCTTATAAATATTTTGCGTGAATACGGTTGCGGCTGCGACTGTTCATCGAAAACAGAGCTTATGCTTTCAAAGGCTATCGGAGCTGTGGGCGATGCTATTATGTTTTCATCTAACGACACTCCTCCCGAAGAATTTAAATACGCAAACGACCTTGGCGCAATAATAAATCTTGACGATATTACACATATTGATATTCTTGAAAAAACTCTCGGAAAACTCCCCGAAAAGCTTTCCTGCCGTTACAATCCGGGCGGATATTTTAAAATTTCAAACAATATAATGGACAACCCAGGCGATGCAAAATACGGTATGACAACCGAGCAGCTTTTTGAAGCCTTTAAAATTCTTAAATCAAAAGGCGTAAAGGAGTTCGGTATACACGCTTTTCTTGCAAGTAATACCGTAACGAATGAGTATTATCCAACACTTGCAAAAACACTTTTCGAGGTTGCGGTTAAGCTCAAAAATGAAACGGGAGCGCATATTAAATTCATTAACCTTTCAGGCGGAATTGGTATTCCTTACAAGCCGGACCAAACTCCCAATGATATTTTTGAAATTGCAAACGGCGTTAAAAAGGTTTATGAAGAGGTCTTAACTCCAAACGGTATGGACGATGTTGCAATTTATACGGAGCTTGGCAGATTTATGATGGGCCCGTACGGCGCACTCGTTACAAGAGCCATCAACCAAAAGCATACTCATAAGGAGTATATAGGCGTTGATGCCTGCGCCGTTAACCTTATGCGCCCTGCTATGTACGGAGCTTATCATCATATTACCGTTTTAGGTAAAGAAAATGCTGAATGCAACAAGATGTATGATGTTACAGGTTCGCTTTGCGAAAATAACGATAAATTCGCCATAGACAGAATGTTACCCGAAATCCAAATGGGTGATCTCGTCTATATTCACGATACTGGCGCTCACGGCTTTGCTATGGGCTACAACTATAACGGAAAGCTTAAATCAGCGGAAATTCTCCTTAAAACAGACGGTAGCTTTGAGCTCATAAGACGTGCTGAAACTCCTGCCGACTATTTCAGAACATTTGACGGATTTGATTTTTATAAAAAAGTAACCGGATAAGGTGATTTTATGTCCTTCGTTCATTTGCATGTGCATACCGAATACAGCTTGCTTGACGGCGTTTGCCGTTTAGGCAGGCTTTGTGCCGTTGCTAAAGAACGGGGGCAAAATGCTATTGCCATAACCGACCACGGTAATTTGTTCGGTGCAGTCGATTTTTATAAGGCGGCTAAAAAAGAGGGGATAAAGCCCATAATCGGCTGTGAGGTGTATGTTGCCGCCCGTTCACGCTTTGATAAGGTTCACGGCGTTGATTCCGAACGCTATCATCTGATTTTGCTTTGCAAAAATGAAACCGGATACAAAAATTTAACTAAAATGGTGTCACAGGCGTGGGTTGACGGGTTTTACACAAAGCCCAGAATCGACCGTGAGCTTATTGAAAAATACCATGAGGGTTTGATTTGCCTTTCTGCCTGCCTTGCAGGTGAAATTCCCAGAGCGATTGTGAGCGGCGCTTTAGAGCAGGCTGAGAAAACAGCTTTGTGGTATCAAAGTGTTTTCGGGAAAGGCAATTATTACCTTGAATTGCAGGATCACGGAATCCCCGAACAGTCAAGGGTTAACGCGGAGCTCATAAAAATTTCAAAAAGCACGGGTATTCCGCTCGTTTGCACAAATGACGTTCATTTTATTGACCCTGAAGATGCAAAAACGCAAAAGGTTTTAATTTGCATTGCAACCAACAAAACTGTTAACGATGAAAATGCTCTTGAGTTTGACAGTGACCGTTTTTATCTTAAAACCGAAGATGAAATGCGTGAGCTTTTCGATTATGTTCCCGAGGCTTTGGAAAACACTCAAAAAATTGCAGATATGTGCAATTTTGACTTTGAATTCGGTAAAACAAAGCTCCCGAATTTCCAAGTGCCTGACGGTATTTCTCATTTTGACTATATGAGAGATATTTGTTACAAGGGTCTTTTGGAGCGTTACGGTCAAAATCCTAAAAAAGAATATACGGACAGGCTTGAATATGAGCTTTCCGTTATAAAAAATATGGGGTATGTTGACTATTTCCTTATAGTAGCGGATTTCATACGCTATGCAAAAAAGCACGGTATTCCCGTAGGCCCCGGCAGAGGCTCGGGAGCCGGCAGTATAAGTGCTTACTGTATGGGCATTACAAATGTTGACCCTATTAAATACAATCTTATTTTTGAAAGGTTTTTAAACCCTGAAAGAGTAAGTATGCCTGATATTGACGTTGACTTTTGCTACGAACGCAGAAGCGAGGTTATCGACTATGTTATCAGAAAATACGGCTCTGACCATGTTGCCCAAATTGTAACCTTCGGTACAATGGCGGCAAGGGCGGCAATCCGTGACTGCGGCAGGGCTATGGGGATTCAGTACGGCGTTGTAGATAACGTTGCAAAAAAAGTTCCCCATGCTATCGGTATGACTATTGAAAAGGCGCTGAAAACAGACGATGACCTTAAAACTCTTTACGATACAGACCCTGTTGCCCGTGAGCTTATTGATACGGCGAAAAGCGTTGAGGGAATGCCGAGGCACGCTTCTACCCACGCCGCAGGTATTGTTATTACCGATAAGCCTGTGAGCGACTATGTTCCTCTTGCACGCAATGACGAATCCATAGTAACCCAGTTTACAATGACAACCATTGAAGAGTTAGGGCTTCTTAAAATGGACTTTTTAGGGCTTCGTACTCTTACGGTTATTGACGACTGCGTTAAAATGATTCGTGACAAAAATCCCGAATTTGATATTGAAAAAATCCCCCTTGACGACAAAAAAGTATTTGCATTATTTTCGTCAGGTAAAACAGACGGCGTATTTCAATGTGAATCGTCGGGTATGCGAAATGTGATTGCAAGGCTGAAGCCGAATAACCTTGAAGATATTATTGCGGTTATCGCTTTGTACCGACCGGGTCCTATGGATTCAATTGACACTTACATTTCAAACAGACACAATTCGCAGAACGTTTTTTATAAAACGCCGCTTTTAAAGGAAATTCTTGACGTTACTTACGGCTGTATCGTTTATCAGGAGCAGGTAATGCAGATTTTCCGCACGCTTGCAGGGTATTCGCTGGGCAGAGCGGATATAGTCCGCCGAGCAATGTCGAAAAAGAAGCATAAGGTTATGGAAGAGGAGCGTGAGTTCTTCTGCGAAGGCTGTGCTAAAAATAACATAAGCAGAGAAATAGCCAACGATATTTTTGACGATATGTCATCCTTTGCTTCTTATGCCTTTAATAAATCACACGCTGCTGCATACGCTTTGGTAGCCTACCGCACGGCGTATCTTAAATGTTATTATCCCTGTGAATTTATGGCGGCTTTGCTTACAAGCATACTTGACAATTCTTCAAAGGTTGCAGGCTATATTGAGGATTGCAAACGGAACGGAATAAAAATTTTACCGCCTGACGTTAATGAAAGCTTTAAGGATTTTACTGCCCAAGAAGAGTTAAAATCAATACGCTTCGGACTGCTTGCAATTAAAAATTTAGGTCACGATTATATTGACACTATTATTTCGGAACGGAAAGCAAACGGAAAATACACATCTTTTTATTCGTTTTGCAAGCGAACCTACGGCAAGAATTTTAACAGGCGCGCTGTTGAAAGTTTAATTAAAAGCGGCGCTCTTGACGCGCTTCAAAGTAACCGCAGAGAAATGCTTACAAATTTGCCGTTTATATTAAGTGAGCTTGACGGCACCCGCAGACGAAATCTTGAAGGTCAAATCGGCATTTTTGATTTGCTGTCATCAAATGACAGCGGTGGTTCGTCGGATTCATACACAATGAAGAAAACGGCGGAAATGGACCTTGAAGAATTGCTTAACGGCGAAAAAGAGACAACGGGTTTATACATTTCGTCACATCCAATGGAGCAGTATACCGATTTGGCAAGGAAGCTTAACTGCAAACAAACTTGCGATTTGCTTGAAATATCCGAAAACGACAGTGACGAATATCAAACAGTAAAAATAATGGGTATTGTTTCCCACATAACGAAAAAGCAAACCAAAAACGGCGAGACAATGGCATTCGTTACCGTTGAGGATATGACGGGAAGCATTGAAGTTATTATTTTCCCCAAGCTTATGCCTACCTTTTTTAAATATATTGAGGTTGGTAAAGCCGTATTTATATTGGGCCATATTTCAGTCCGTGAGGATGAAGAACCGAAAATTATACTCGATATGGCAAAGTCTGCAGCAGAGGTTAAAAGCGAGCGGGAAAAGCGAACAGGTCTTTTTATCCGTATGAGCTCCAGTGAATGCGATGAATATACAAAAGTTTCGCAAGCAGTAGGTAATGCAAGGCAAAACGGGGATGTAAATATTTACTTTTATTTTGCAGATACAAAGAAATATTTCCCTGTAGGCAAAAGTAAAGTCAGTGAAAATCTGCTTTCGGAATTGAAAGAAATTGCCGGCGAAAAAAACGTTATTCTTCAGCAATAAATTTACTATTGAATTTTAGAAATATTTGTGTTATCATATCTTCTCAAACTATGTATTTAATATTTTTGTTAGGTAGGCACAAGGCGTTAGCCGTTAATTGATCAACGCCTACCTAAAGATAAAGGGTGGTTGAATTGAAAACAATTGGTGTTTTAACAAGCGGCGGCGACGCTCCTGGCATGAACGCCGCAATCCGTGCAGTTGTTCGTTCAGGCTGTGAAAACGGCATGAGAGTTATGGGTATTCGCCGTGGTTATAACGGACTTATGCAGGGCGATATGTATGAAATGAATCTTAGAAGCGTTTCCAATATAATTAACAGAGGCGGCACAATTCTTTATTCAGCAAGAAGTCCTGAATTTAAGACAGAAGAGGGTATGCAGAAGGCAATCAACACTGCCAAAGAATTCGGTATGGACGGAATTGTTGTTATCGGCGGTGACGGTTCTTTCAGGGGCGCCCGGGATTTATCTCTCCGCGGGATTCCCTGTGTCGGCATTCCCGGAACTATTGACAATGATATTGCGTGCTGTGATTATACAATCGGTTACGATACTGCAATGAATACTGTTCTTGAAATGGTTGACCGTCTTCGTGACACGACTGAATCCCACGACCGTTGCTCTGTTGTTGAGGTTATGGGCAGAAGAGCAGGTTACATAGCACTCAACGCAGGTATTGCCTGCGGAGCTACGTCAATTCTCATTCCTGAGGTTGAATACGATTTCCAGCGTGATGTTATTGACAGAATGCAGAAAACTCAAACAACGGGAAAAACCCACTTCATAATTATCGTTGCCGAAGGAATCGGCGGTGTTGACGAAATGGCAAAGCGTATTGAGGCGGAAACAGGCGTTGAATCCCGTGCTACAACCCTCGGCCATGTTCAGCGCGGCGGTGTTCCTACGGTTCGTGACCGTGTAAATGCAAGTCTTATGGGATGCAAGGCGGTTGAGCTTTTGAAAAACGGCATAGGCAACCGTGTGGTAGCAATGCAAAAGGATGAAATTGTTGATTTCGACATCTTTGAAGCATTAAATATGAAAAAGACCCTTGACCTTAATCTTTACAGAATAGCCCACGAAATTTCCATCTGATATGAATATTGTACTTATAGGTATGCCGGGTTCAGGCAAAAGTACGGTTGGCGTTATATTGGCAAAAAGTCTCGGTGTTGATTTTATCGACACCGATTTGCTTATACAGCGCCGTGAAAATCGGCTTCTTCAGGATATTATTGATAAAGACGGCATTGACTTTTTCCTTGACAGAGAAAGTGAAGCCGTGTTAAGTGTTTCTTCGGACAATGCGGTAATAGCCACGGGCGGCAGTGTTATTTTTCGGGAAGATGCTATGCTTCATCTCAAAAAAAGCGGTACCGTAATTTTTCTTGACGTATCCGTAAATGAGCTTGAACGGCGGCTCAGTAACATAAAAACACGGGGAGTAGCCGCAGAAAAAGGCGAAACCGTAAAGGATATTTACAATAAGCGCATTTTTCTTTACAAAAAATATGCAGATTTTACAGTAGATGCAAATTCACTTTCCTGCGAAGAAACAGTAAATATTATTTGCGAAACTTTAAAAAATTTCAAAAAATAAAATCAAAATTTAAAGCGTATTGCAATTTTTTGCAGTACGCTATTTTTTACCTCTTATATTATCGATAAAATGTGGCAAATTACTATTGCGACAACAAAAAAGTCGTGCGGAGGTGAAAAATGCGTGATTTTGTAAGATGCTTTTCAGTTTTTATTGCAGGAATTTGTGTTTTTCTTTTTGCAATAATTCTTCTCGGACAGTTTACAATACCCAAAAGCGTTGTAATAGCGGAAAATTCAAAATATGAAGTACCGAAATTTATCGGTATTTCATTATTCACTTGTAAAGAGTCTATAGCTTCGGTAGGTGTTGTAAATTCTAAGGCTGTAAGTGATGATGAAGAAAGTATACAAGTGAATTTTTTGAATATTATTCCCGTTAAGCGAACGAATGTTAAATCAGTGAAAAGACAGTATGTGGTTCTCGGCGGAGAGATATTCGGAATAAAGCTGTTTACGGACGGCGTGCTTGTCGTTGACGAAGAATCTGTCCAGTCTAACGGAAATGTTATAAATCCGGCGGAAAAAGCAGGAATCAGAGTAGGGGATATAATAAAATCCGTCAACGGCGAGAGTGTTTACACCAATAAAGCCTTGTCAGAGATAATTGAGAAAAGCAACGGAAAAAAACTGACGGTAACTGTGGTTCGCGGAAGCGATACATTAAACGTTTCTTTTTCGTCTGTCAAAGAGGATCAAACAGGAAAATATAAAGCGGGGCTTTGGGTTCGTGACAGTACGGCAGGAATCGGCACGGTTACCTTTTATAATCCGACAAACAATGCATTTGCAGGGCTTGGCCACGCTATATGCGACATTGACACAGGCGAAATAATGCCAATGATAAACGGTGAAATGGCAGATGCGTATGTAAACGGCTTTTATAAAAGCTCAAGCGGATGTGTTGGTGAGCTTTGCGGAGTTTTTACGGGTAACCGCAAGGGGAGCTTATGTATTAACTGTGAAGCAGGAATGTATGGATATTCGGACAGTATTCCGCAAAACCAAACTATACCCGTTGCTCTAAGCGGTGAGGTAAAGACAGGCGAAGCGGAAATAATTTGTACTGTTGATAAGAACGGACCGAAGGCTTATAAGGCCGAAATTGTAAAGTTGTTGAAAAAATCCGGAGAAATAAATAAGGATATGATCGTGAAAATTACAGATCCCGAGCTTCTTTCTAAGACAGGCGGAATATTGCAGGGCATGAGCGGAAGCCCTATTGTTCAAAACGGTATGCTTGTCGGTGCAGTTACTCATGTATTTGTCAATGACCCAACGCAAGGTTACGCTATATTTGCGGATAAAATGCTTGAAACTTCCGCGTGTCAGGATTTGACTGCTCAGCAAAGCACTGCTGACAGCGCCGCCTGACGCAAAAAAGAGGGGCGAATTTCGCCCCTCGAATTTTTATATGCAGTATTTTAATTTTTAAGGCTTTGAAGCGGTGCAGGGATTCTTCCGCCTCTTGAAATGAATTTAGCAGGGGAAGCCGTGCTTACCTTCATTATGGGCGATACGCCGAACAGACCGCCGAATTCAATTTCTTCGCCGTCTTTTTTGCCTATTGCAGGAATAACTCTTACTGCAGTCGTTTTAGAGTTAACCATACCAATTGCCGCTTCATCTGCAATAATTGCGGCAATTACCTCTGCAGGAGTATCCCCGGGAATTGCAATCATATCAAGCCCTACCGAGCAAACGGCAGTCATAGCTTCAAGCTTTTCAATAGAGAGCACTCCGTTTCTTGCGGCGTCAATCATTCCTGCATCTTCTGACACGGGAATAAACGCGCCTGAAAGTCCGCCAACGTGTGAGGATGCCATTACGCCGCCTTTTTTAACTGCGTCGTTAAGAAGAGCAAGGCAGGCGGTAGTTCCGCAAGCGCCGCACTGTTCAAGGCCCATTTCTTCAAGAATATGCGCAACAGAATCGCCGACTGCAGGCGTGGGCGCAAGGGAAAGGTCAACAATTCCAAAGGGAACGCCGAGCCGCTTTGATGCCTCTTTTGCAACAAGCTGACCCATTCTTGTGATTTTAAATGCAGTTTTCTTAACTGTATCGGCAACCTCGGTAATATCGGCATCGGGTATTTTTGAAACTGCCGCGCGCACAACACCAGGGCCCGAAACACCTACGTTGATAACACAGTCAGGCTCGCCTGCGCCGTGGAATGCACCTGCCATAAAAGGGTTATCGTCAGGCGCATTGCAGAAAACAACGAGTTTAGACGGCCCTACAAGGCCCTTGTCCTTTGTAAGCTCTGCCGATTCTTTTACGATTTGCCCCATAAGCCTTACCGCATCCATATTTATACCGGCTTTGGTTGAGCCGATATTAACGCTGGAACATATTCTGTCCGTTACGGATAAAGCCTCGGGAATGCTTCTTATTAGCCTTTCGTCACCTGCGGCAAAACCCTTTTGAACGAGAGCGGAATAACCGCCCAAGAAGTTAACGCCAACCTCTTTAGCCGCTTTATCGAGAATTTTTGCATATTTTACAGGGTCGCCGCCGCTTGCGGCGCTTACCATTGCAATAGGCGTTACGGATATTCTTTTGTTTATAATGGGAATACCGTATTCCTTTTCAATATCTTCGCCCGTTTTTACGAGCTTTTCAGCTTTTCTGCAAATTTTATCGTAAATTTTATTGCAGGCTTTGTCGGCGTCACTGTCTGCACAGTCAAGAAGAGAAATTCCCATAGTAATCGTGCGTATGTCAAGATTCTCTTCCTGAATCATATTTATAGTTTCAAGTATATCTCTTGTGTTTATCATAAATTTAGGTCTCCAAATGCTACTTATATTCTGTGCATAGAGTTAAAAACGTCCTCGTGCATAACGTGAACAACAAGGGATTGCTCTTCGCCGATTTTTTTTGTTTTTTCGGCAAATTCAGTGAACGGTATATTAGCTTTTTCAATTTCAATAAGCATAATCATACAAAACATATCCTGAAGAATTGACTGAGTAACCTCAACCACGTTTACTCCGTATTCAGCGCATATTCCTGAAATTTGTGCCAAAATGCCGATCTTATCTTTTCCGATAACGGTAATAATACCTCTCATTTTTAATTACCTCCGTAAATTACTGTTTGTTGTCTTACTTTTTTGCTTTATAGTCTAACATAAATTATCTGAAATGTGAATACTTAATTTTAATCAAATTTTAGTATGATTTTAATAATTTTCAATTGAATTTATACTATAACTGTTATATAATTATTTTAGGAATAGTATTTTTAAACTTAAATTTATATAAAGGGGACAAGCCGTAATGAAAGCTCATGTGAAAAGAATACTTTGCACAGTTATATCAATCACAATACTCATATTGAGCATATCTATTTCTTTTCCTGTGTTCGCACAGGAAATAGAGATGAAGATGATTGAGAACTTTTCAGAAAACGGTGTTGAACTTGTACAAAAGTATGATGAAGGCAAGGAGTTTGAAGCTGTAACAGAAGAGACAGACGAGCTTGACGATTTACAGTTTCAAACCGCAAGACTTTTCGTAAAATGTTCCTCCAAGTTTAGCAAAATGGGAGCTGAAGAAGTTGTGTCGGGATTTTTAAACTGGCACATTCTTCAGTTCAGCTC